>CAMNGN010000026.1 GCA_946538475.1 uncultured Blautia sp. | reverse complement strand
GGGCTGGCCAACATACTCGGTGTCACCGTGGACGATCTGCTCAACGAAAGTACCGGCGAAGACCGGCCTTCGCGGCTTCTGCGCATTTTGGGCATGTCGCATGATATTCGAACCCCGCTGCATATTATCCTCGGGTGCGTGGGCCTGGCGGAATTAACAAGGGAGGATCCCGAGCTTCTGCTGCATTATCTGGAGAGCATACGGATCTCGGGGGAATATCTTCTTGGATCTATCAATCATCTGATGAGTGTTGCCAGACACACCCCCGAGGTGGAAGAAGATATGAAATATCCGGGCAATATTCAAGAGCTTTCGGATTATCTGAACAAGCGGGCCAAGGCGCGGAGAAGTGCCTATAAGGATTATAATTTCAGCGGGAAGAGACTGCTCGTAGTCGACGATATCGCCATCAATCGTGAGATCATCGCCGAGTCGTTGAAAAGGACAGGCGCGGAGGTTGGTTTTGCGGAGTCCGGGGAAGTATGCCTCGAGATAATCGAGATGCGCCCTGCGGGTTATTATGATTTGATTCTGATGGATATTTCGATGCCGGGGATGGATGGACTCGAAACGGCACGCAGGATTCGGCAGGACCCGGACCCCGCAAAGGCAGCGATACCGATCATTGCGGTGAGCGCCAACATTTACGAAAAAGACAAAAAGGATGCGATGGAAGCCGGGATGAATGCGTTTGTCGAGAAGCCGGTCGCGATTGACAGGCTCTTTGAGACTATGGATAGGATAGTTGAAAGTTCACGGTGTCAGGTACTGTAAACAATTTATGAACAATATGAATAAATGTTCATGGTGTCAGGTACCGTGAACAATTTATGAACAAAAATTCTTGGTATAAAGTACCATTAACGAAATTGGGGAACAACGGGAGCATTTATCTATGTTCCTGTTTCCATATAAAGTGAGCTGCGGTTCCTGTCCCTGTAGCTCACATGGGTCATTGGGGGCGTATCATTTTGGCTCAACTTAACCGGGAAAAGCGGGTCAAAAAGATATGTCACCAACAACCCATAGAAGCCACAAGACGTAGGCACCTTATCATGGTGTGAGACCGAGACTGCTGTCCCACCAACTGTGTCATATTCCAGGCGGGCAAGACCGCTTCCCTTGGAATGGGAATGGTCCTTCGTTCTGTTATAAACGGTTCTTCTTTTGAAATGAAAATATAAATACTGTTATTTCTTGGGCTGCCCTTTCCACTCCCTCTGCGGGGCGGCCCATTTTTTGAAGTTCACAGTGTCAGGTACCATGAACAAAGTATGAACATTATGAATAAGCGTTCATGGTGCCAGGTACCGTAAATAAATTATGAACAACATAAAAAAAGGGCCTGAAACAGCGACTGTTTCAGGCTCCTTTTAATATTGTCGTTCATAATTTGTTTACAGTACCTGACACCATGAACTTCTATCCGGAATACCTTTTTTCTGTGTATCACCAATCACCGAGAACAAGACAGCGAATTGTCTCCTGCCTTCGAAAAACGGAACGCGGAACCGTCCCCCGTTTCATGGTAAGTTCTGACGATCAGCACCGCGGCGATGATAAAAGTTAGGAAGTCTGACAGCGGCATCGAGTAGAGAACGCCGTCCAGGCCGAATTTGAGTGGAAGCAGCAGCGCGAAGCCGACGCCGAACACGATCTCACGCACCATCGAGAGCACTGTCGATTCCAGAGCCTTGCCCATTGCCTGCAGGAAAATAAAGCAGGCTTTGTTGATGCAGGCGAAGACCATCATACAAAGGTAAATGCGGAATGCCTTCACGGCAAACTCGGTGTAGTAAACGCTCTCATTGGAAGCGCCGAAGATCCCGATCAGCGTCTTTGGGAAAACTTCCACGATAAAAAGCGCGACGGCTCCCACTGTTGCTTCGGAGATGAGCAGCGTAGTGAACAGCTTTCTGACTCTGTCCTTCAGGCCGGCTCCCATATTGTAGCCGACTACCGGGATGCAGCCTGCAGCCATGCCGACCACAATCGAAATGACGATCTGGAAAAATTTCATGACAATTCCGACCACAGCCATGGGGATCTGCGCATACTGCTCCTGACCAAACACCGGGTCCATGGCGCCATATTTACGGATCATGTTGTTGATGGCTGCCATCGCTGCTACCAGAGATATCTGAGAAAGGAAGCTGGTTATGCCGAGCAGCAGCGTTCTTTTCACTATGCAGCCATCGAGCCTGAAATCTTCTTTCCCGATCTGCACGATCTTCATATGCATCAGATACCACAGCGAAAGCACAGCTGTAGCAATCTGTCCTGCCACTGTTGCGACTGCCGCGCCAATCATTCCCCATTTAAATGAGAAGATAAAGATCGGATCGAGAATAATATTGATGACCGCTCCCAGCAGGGTAGAAAACATCGCGAATTTCGGGCTGCCGTCCGCGCGGATCACGGGGTTCATCGCCTGGCCAAACATGTAAAAAGGAATGCCTAATGTAATATAGAAGAAATACTCCTTGGAGTGACGAAAAGTCTCTGCATTTACGGTACCGCCAAACATAGCTATGATGCCATTACTGAAAAGCAGATAGATCATCATGAGAACGATACCGCTCACCACCATGAGCACGACCGAATTGCCCGTGCTCTTTCCTGCGTTGTCCTTCTCACCTTTTCCCAGGCTGAGGCTCACATAGGCACAGCAGCCGTCGCCGGTCATTACCGCTATTGCAAGAGCGATCACGGTCAGTGGGAATACTACCGTGTTGGCGGCATTGCCGTACGAGCCCAGATAAGATGCATTAGCGATGAATATCTGATCGACAATATTATACAGTGCACCGACGAGCAGTGAGATGATGCAGGGGATGGAGTATTTGCGCATCAGTTTCCCGACGCTCTCCTCCCCCAGGAATGCTGTGTTTTCGTTCATTATTATTTACCTCCTCCTTGCAGCACGTTTTGCTGCAGATACGTGACTTACCGATATCGGGCAGATATCATGTTTCGTCTCCTCCTGTTTTAAGCAACAAAAAAACGAGCAGCAGATAACCGGACTTACGCAGTTTCTGCTACTCGTTGATTGTCACGATACCGGATTTTTAAGGGGATTTCAAAGGGAATTTTGCACAAAAATGTTCATAAATTGTTCACGGTATCTTCACGGTACCTGCCACCATGATCATTGTTCATGGTGGCAGGTACCGTGAACATTCTATGAACATTCGGGTCTCGGACTGTCCCTTTGTGTTCTTGACAAACATACAAAAGATAAGTAAAATCATCTGCGGACCGTTCGCAACAAAAGATGCAGATAGTATCAGCAAGCAGTATTTGCAGCGGTAAGCAAAAGTAAAGGTACTTAAACGGTAAATAATTATGAATAACAAGAGAGAACAGCTTGGCAGCCGCATCGGTTTTATCATGCTGAGTGCGGGCTGCGCGATTGGATGTGGCAATATCTGGAAATTCCCGTGGATGACGGGGCAGAACGGAGGCGGAGGCTTTGTCCTCATTTATCTCATCTGTCTGATTCTTCTGGGGCTGCCTGCCATGACCATGGAATTTTCGGTAGGAAGGGCAGCGCAGGCGAGTCCTGTGAGAATGTATCAGAAACTCGAGAAGCCCGGGCAGAAATGGCACATTCACGGATATTTTGCTTTGCTCGGAAATGTATGCCTCATGGCTTTTTACACTGTCGTTACCGGCTGGATCATCTATTATTTTGTTATGTTCCTCATCGGGAAGTATCAGTCGCTGGGGTTTGGTCCTATGATCTCTAACCCCGGATTGAATGTTGGGTTCATGCTCATCGCAGTGGCGCTTGGCTTCCTGATCCTCAGCTTTAATCTGCAGGGCGGCCTTGAGCGCGTCACCAAATATATGATGTCCGCGCTGCTGGTTCTGATGATCGTGCTGGCCGTCCGAAGCCTTCTTCTTGGCGGCGCCGCGGAGGGTCTTCGTTTTTACCTGGTTCCTGACTTCGGGAAAATCAACCTGCATGTCATCGTTATGGCGATGAACCAGGCTTTCTTCACCCTCAGCGTCGGTATCGGGTCGATGGCGATCTTCGGCAGCTACATCGGCAAGGAGCGCTCGCTTATGGGCGAATCCGTCAATGTTATCTTCCTGGATACCTTTGTCGCCATCATGGCCGGAATCATCATTTTCCCTGCCTGCTATACTTACGGCATCGAGGTGAATGATGGACCGTCGCTTCTGTTTAATACGATGACTTCCGTTTTCAATAATATGAAAGGCGGCAGGGTCTGGGGAACGCTGTTCTTTATGTTCATGGTGTTTGCGGCTTTCTCGACTGAGCTTGCCGTTTTTGAGAATATTCTCGCCTGCGTGCGTGAGCTGACCGGGTGGAATCGCCCTAAGGGGTGCATCGTGTGCGGTATCGGCATTGCGCTTTTATCGACAACTACCGCGCTGGGGTACAGCGTGCTGCATTTTCAGCCGTTCGCGGAGGGATCCGCGTGGCTGGATTTCTGGGATTTCATCGTCAGTACTAATCTGCTGCCGCTGGGTGCGCTTGTGTTCTCGCTCTTCTGCTGCTATAAGAAGGGCTGGGGCTGGGACGCGTTTATCACCGAGGCCAATACGGGCAAGGGGCTGAAGGTGAAGCAGTGGATGAAGCCGCTGTTTAAGTATTTTGTGCCGGTCTGTATTGTTGGGCTGTATGTGTATGGGCTGATGACGTTTAAGTGGAAGTGAAACGGAGGAGGGTTCGTGAGTCACGGGGACCGGGTCAATGGGGACGTTTCTCATTGACCCGGTCCCCATTACTCACTTTTCCTCCACAAACATCCGTGTAAGCCGCGGCACGCCAAACCGACCCGTAAACAAATCACACTTACAGAGGAACGAAAAGAACAGGTGCCACCCTTGGCCCGACAGCGTCTCGTAATTCCCCTGCCCTTTGGCCAGAATGATATCTGCTCCGTCCAGGGCCTTTTTTGACTCGTCGGGCATCATTTCGTAGACGGTGCCGGCCATTGCTTCGCCGTTGTCGAAAACTTCGGCGACTTTGTCCAGCCCTGTATAGCGGGCATCTTCGGGTGTCGCGTCATTCAGCACCTCGCGGCCGCGCACCAATGCTTTGACCGAAAGATGCGGAAACCTTTTCTTCAGCTGCTCGATGAACAGCCTGTCCAGCACGATTTCTCCGCAATTGTCGCAGATCAGGAGGAAGTTTCGACCTTTTTCGCACTCAGCGAGGAAGGAAGCATATGTCTTTTGGTCGTCCTCGCGCATTTTTTTCTCCGCGAAAAGACTCAGGAACTCGTCTTTGTCTACGTGGTTCATGGCGCCGAAATCGATATAGTTTCCGATTCCCGCCATGACGAGGGATGCTGCCAGCGGGTCTTCCGATTGTTCTATCTCTTCTCGCAGCGCTTCTTCCATGGAGAGGACCAGATCGTTGTATTGCTTCTTTATGTCACTGTAATCCGCAGGAGCTCCAAAATATTTTTCATGGACTTTTCCGAAGAGCCACACCAGATATGGCGAGGTGTCGCTCTCTTTTCGGTTGTCGATGATGTTACGCACCTCTTTCAGATATTCTTCATTGTCGGTTTTGTGCTTCTGCTTGTCATAGAGGCAGGCAGCGCAGGTTGGTGATATTCGCATATGGTGGGTTTATTCCTTTCTGTTACGTGGTGGCAGGATCAAAGATAGACGTCCGAGGACCCTGAAACAGGCTCTAACTATCCTCTTTACAATACTTAAACGTCTACAAACATCATTTCTTGTAGTTTTCTCTGTTGACATGCTATTCGAGCCTTGAAATAGTGATCGTCCCCGCGCATTCACCCCAAACTCATATTCTGCTTCATATAGCTGATGATTTCAGCATACCTATCATGTTCATCCTTTGGGTATTCGAAGGAAAATGAACAGCATATGCTGCCGAACTTTTTATAATAATACATTTCCGTCGAGCCTTCGTCCTGATAATAGCTCAGTGTATCCGCTGTTGTTTCCTTTCCGAAAACCGAGCTCTTGTCATAGACATATTCAAAATCGCTTTCGGGGGTATCTCCCATATTATGGCTTCCGGACATTGCAAGAGTTGCGCCTTCTCCTTCCATACAGATTCCGTCGCCGTTGCCCGGAAGTTCCCCAGACTGCCCAAAATAATTGGGGAAAGGGATGGAAAAGTTGAAGCGGGAATTATGATATATATTGTAATTCGGGGAATCCTGAGACTGTGGGGCAAGCAGGATCGTATCCCATCCGTAATAATCCGAAGCGTATGCAGTGCCACTGAGTAGGGTGCAGCACAGAAGCGCTGCGGCCAGTATTCTCTTTTTCATGTTTTTTCCTCCGTTTCACATCGCCAGCTTTGCCGCACCGACAGCCGCTTCTTCTTTATAATCCGGCAAAAATGCTTTTCGACCGAAAACATCTTCGCAGATTTTTCTGAGGAGCGGGTTGTTCCGCAGAGCATTTCCGCACAGAAGAAGTCGTCCTTTGCCTTCCGGAAGCTGCATCTTTTGGTAGGTTTCGTACAGTTCTGTGCATACACCGCGGTAAAAGCCCAGTGTCAAAGATCCGGGAGTGAAGTTGTTCATGGTGATCCCGGTGATGGAGCCGCGCAGTGTGGGATCGAGCCTTGTTCCGCGGAATTGTGTGTTTATTTTCAGGCTTTCTCCGCTTACCGCCTCTCTATCATATTCTTTTTCTGCCGCCCGCATCATCATACCGAACATCGTGTTTTTGTCCGCTCCTGACGAAAACAGATCGCAGGTTTCGCAGAAGAAGCGATTCAGCATGGCGAAGGAAGTACCGCCGCACAGGCCGACGCCGAGATAAAGATATTTTCCTTCCACAAATGGCCTGCATTCCACGTCTGTATCAGGAATGATCTCTGTGCGCACAACGGAAATCTGGCTTGATGTTCCGATACTGATCACGGCATCGTCCGGGTCCTGCACAAGACCGAGAACCCCTGCCTGATTATCTCCGATGGCGACAACAACTTCGATTCCTGTGTCTGTTTTTCCGATGATACTTTCTTCTTTCAGCACCTCCGGGAGCTGGGATGCATCGATTCCCGCTCGTGTACATGCTTCCCGGTCGAAGTCCATTTTTTGCATGTCGAAGAGGCCGAAGCTCGCTGCGTTGGTCGTATGGGTCACAGGCCGGGTTGCTCCTGTAAGTTTCATCCCGACATAGTCCATGATCGTGGTGATACAGGCTGCGTTTGTTGGCGCACAGTCATTAAGCAGATTGTAAAAATGTGTGGTCAGGCCGTAGCCGGTGGCCATGGGGTAACCGGTCAGGTCGCTGAGTTGTTCGGCATATGTCTTTCCATTTTCGGGCACGGAGTTCTCGTTCTTTTCCCCGGATGGCGCGTTTTCGGGTGCGGAGTTCTTGCTTTTTTCCTCTGATGGTGAGTTTTCTCGCCCGGCTTCCTGCAGTGGGGTTTCTTGTACGACATCACGCGACAGGTTTTCTCCCTTCTGCTCGCACGGCAAATTTCCCCTCTCGTCCTCCCACGTCGTCAAAAGTGAAATTGCGTTTCCGTCCTTATCCACGTAAAGCATCCCGTGCATCTGCCCGGTAAGACCGATCCTTGCAATGTCCGGCCATGTTCTCTTGTATTCTTCCACCAGATTAATACATTTTTCCCATATTTGTTCAGGGTCCTGCTGCCTTACCCATACCGGTCCCGGGACCGCGGTATCATTGGGGATCGTGCGGGAAGTCAGTTGCCTGCCCGTTTCTGTGTCCATCACCACGGAACTGATCGAGGTGGTTCCGATATCCATTCCTATAACTTTCATCACTCATCCTCCTCCCCGGAATCAGATCATCCTCTGCCTGGGTTTTTATAATCGGAGAGCTATACGTTCTCTCTCGAATTATATTTTGTAATAAATATATTTTCGCATATTTGAGCTCAAAATCCAAGACAAATATATGCTTGACCATGTGTGAGTCAATGGCGTCGGAAATCATGTCTACTCAAATACCGCGGTATGCGAAGACCAGCCGGAACGTGTGACGGGCGTCGGAATTCTAGTTGCTCATATTTCGCGGTATGGGATGCTCAGCCGGAATGTGTGACGGGCGTCGGGTGACCTATACTACTTTTTAGTGGTCTCGAACCGTCCCCAATTGATTCGTCCCTCAATTTTTCGGGAAAATGCATGTTGACATTTGTTATATGTTGTTATATAATGTCTGCATACCTTAATAATACTTTTCTTCTGAAGGAGGATACCAAATGGAACCGAGACAAATCATCGAAAGCATTAAGGCCGAGCGTCCTGAGATCCGCACACTCTATTTTGTAGGCTGCGGTGCATCGTCGTCGGAGCTGTATCCCGCTGAATATTTCATGAATGCAAATGCCAAAGTGCTCCGCACAGGTTTCTATACGGCTAATGAATTCAACTACGCAACACCTGTTGCCTGTGATGAATCTGCTATCGTTATCGCCTGCTCGCTCGGTGGTAATACTCCCGAGACAGTTGCTGCAGCCAGGCTTGCCAGAGAAAAAGGCGCAAAAGTCATCGCTATCACGCACAATGCTTCTTCTCCTCTTGCTGCAAACGCGGACTATGCGATCGTTCATGGTTTTGAGAAAAACTATGCCGCAAAGCTTGAGAAAATGAACAATGTACTTATGCTCGCTGTAGAGGTTCTTAATCAGTACGAAGGCTATGATCATTACGAAGATATGGTCGCCGGATACAACAACATCTATGATGCAATTGAGAACGCAGTTTCCTTCGTTACTCCGAGTGCAAGGGCTTTCGCAGATGCATACAAAGATGCTCCTGTTATCTATGTCATGAGCTCCGGTGCTACTGCAAAGGTTGCGTACTCTTTCTCCATCTGCCTGCTTATGGAAATGCAGTGGATCAACTCCGGTTCCTTCCATGACGGCGAATTCTTCCATGGACCGTTCGAGATCGTCGATAAGGATGTACCGTTCCTCCTTTTCATGAACGAAGGCCGTACCAGAGCTATGGATTCCAGAGCACTTGATTTCCTTAACCGCTTCGATGCCAAGACAACAGTTGTCGACGCTAAGGATTATGGCCTTTCAAACTATGTCCCCGCAAGCGTAGCCGAGTACTTCAGCCCGATGCTCATCACAGGCGTTGTCCGTGTTTACGCAGAGCAACTGGCGATCGTGAGGAATCATCCGCTGAGCCAGAGACGGTATATGTGGAAGCTTGAGTATTGATATTCTCCTAAATAATCCATAACAGAGAAGGGCTGCCGCAAATGCGGCAGCCCTTCGTTTCATACCTCTGATTATGGAAACTCTACTTTTCCAACGCCTGTCACACACTCCGCTTCATCTTCACATACCGCGGATTTTGCTTAATCTTGTTTTCCAAGGCCTGTCACAACTTCCGCTTCGTCTTCATGGATCAATGGGGACGGTTCAAGACCACTGAAAAAGTGAGTCGTGGGACAGGTTCCGTGACACATTGAGAACCGTCCCCGCAATCACACCATATACCCAACCCTCTCCGGCACATGGGCATCGGAACCGAAGGTTACGATCGTCCCGCCCAGGTCTTTATACATCTGCAGCACTTCGGTATCGGGCATTGTTTCATCCGGTCCGCTTCCGATGCAGGAGGTGTTGATTTCTATCCCTTTTCCTCTTGCGATCACGTTTCGGAGGATCCGCTCAATGATTCCCTGATACCGTTCCTTCTCGTAGGGGACCCCGCACCTTGCACAGTGTTTCTTCACATAATCCAGATGGCCGATGCAGTCATAGATTCCCTCCGCCGACAGAGCCTCCACTTCCCTGAAGTATGTCTCGGTGAGCGTCAGCCTATTGTTCTCTGTAAAACGAATCCAGCCCAGATCAACATTTCCCAGTTTGTGAACGGAGCCCAAAATATAATCAAAGGGATAAGAAGTCACCATGAGAGCCTCCTGCATATCAAGATGCGGCTGGCCGAGCTCGATTCCCGCGCCTATCTCCAGTTTCCCCGCAAATCGCTCCCTGTTCTTCTCCAGCTCTTTGAAATAGCGCTCGAGATACTCCCTGTTAAAGTACTTTGACCTGACTCCAAGCCTGTAACATTCATAATGTTCTGTGAAAACAACCTTCTCAAGGCCTTTTTCTACTGCGGCCTCACACATCTCCTGCATGGATGCCTTTCCATCCGGCGAGATGGAAGAATGCACGTGATAATCGCTTATCTTCATAACCTAACCCTCTGCAATCACATTTTGGTCAATGATGAGTACCTGGGGACGTTTCTCAATGACTTATTTTTGCGTGCAAAAATGAGTCATTGAGAAACGTCCCCAGGTACTCATTGAGAAACGTCCCCAAACCTCATTATCCTTTGACCGCCCCCGCAGTCAGGCCTCTGATAAACTGCCTCGACATACACAGGAACAGGATGATCAGCGGCATCGACGCCAGCAGAATGCCTGCAAGCATACCGGTATAGTCTGCTCTGAGGTCGCCCTTAAAAGTCATCAGACCGATCGGAATAGTCATCAGTTTTTTGCTCTCCAGGAAAACGTTGGCAAACAGGAATTCATTCCACACATGGTTCAAGCTCACGATACCGCAGGCCGAAAACACCGGTTTACTGATCGGCACGATGATCTTCATGAAAATCTGAAAGCTGTTGTATCCATCAACGATCGCGGCCTCTTCCAGTTCCTTAGGGATCGACAGGAAATATGACCTCATCAGGAACACCGTAAACGGAATTCGGAACGCAATATACGGAAGGATCAGCGCCAAATACGTATTGTAAATGTGGATCGCCTTCAGGATCTTGTACAGCGGAACCAGCGCAACCTGCTCGGACAGTGCCATACCGCCAAGCACGATGAGGAAGATCAGCCCGCCGCCCTTTGTCTGAAAACGAGTAATACCATAAGCGAGAAGCGACGAAAGTACAAGAATACCAATAAGCGAGATCACACTTACGATCAGCGAATTTCCAAAATACCGGTAAAGTCCCGACTGCCATGCCTTAACCCAGTTGCCAAACTGCGGGACTTCAGGCAATGCCAGTGAATTTTGGAAAAGCTCCTTGTTGGTCTTCAGCGAATTCAGGAACATCCAGGCCAGCGGCAGGATGATGATCGCTGCAAGAAGAATGAACAATGCATAGAGAAGGACTTTAAGTACAGTTTGTTTTTTCATGATTCTCCTCCTCTTACTGCTCGCCGGATCTTGAAACTCTGATCTGGACGATTGATATAGCCATGGTGATCACAAAGATGAACACACCGGTAACTGCTGCCATGCCAAGATCGTCATGCAGGAACGCGTTCTGGTACAGGAACAGGCCCAGCACCTGTGAACTGTTGCCCGGACCGCCCGCCGTGGTGGAATAAACCTCCGTAAACAGCTTGAACGCTCCGATGATGGTGATGATAATACAAACCAGAAGCTGCTCTTTCGCCAGCGGGATCAAAATACTGATCGCACGTCTTACGGGACCTGCACCGTCCACGATCGCCGCCTCGATATAATCTTCACTGACATTTTGGAAGGCCACCACCATAAGAAGTGTGATATATCCGGTGAACTGCCATTGGCTCATCGCAATGATACAATAGATGGCCAGCTTTGAATCGCCGAGCCAGGATTGCGTCATGGAACTGAGTCCAAGTGCTTTGAGAGCGGAATTCAGAAGACCCAGGTTCGGTTCGTACACGAACGTGAACATAAGGCCGACTGCCGTCAGGGAAATCAACGCGGGAATATAATAGATGTTTCTAAAAATATTGCGTGCCCTTGTTTTTACAAGTTTGCTCTCCAGCAACAGAGCGATGACGGTTCCGAAGCCCACCTGAACGATCAGCGAAATGATACAATAAAGGGAATTGTTTCGGATCATGATCCAAAATGTCTCATTTCTGAAGAACCGAACATAGTTGTCAAGTCCTACAAAGGTCATCCCCTGCGAGTACGAAGAAAGTCTGAAAAAGCTGTACACGCAGTTCGCGATTACCGGTATATAAACAAAAACCAGAACCATAAGGAGCCCGGGAAGCATATACAGGTAGGGGGTTCTTTTTTTCGATCTCATGTGGCCCTCCTTATTATTCAGCAACCGCAGCAGCATATGTTACGGCTTGTTTTAAAGTGAACGACAATTATGATCTTATTTTGAAAGGCCCCGGCCATAACTGTAATGAGAGGTGACAGGGCGGCAAAGTTAAGATATTAATGTCGCTTACTATAAATATTAAGGTTATTTTATACATCAGGCGGATATTTCGAGGAAATATCCGCCCGATATGAGTCTGTCATTGATACGCTGCAGCTATAGCCTGCAGTTTCCTGTCATACGCTTCAATTACTCTTCCCGCGGCGATACATTGTAGCTATAGCCTGCAGTCTCCTGTCATAATTTTTTCTATTATTCTTCCGGTGTTGCCTGTGCAGCCAGTGTCTGTGCCTCGAGAGCCTTGGCCTGGATCTTCGCCATTGCGTCTTCCGGTGTAACATCGCCGTTGGTCAGGTCGGAAACTGCGGTAAGGTACTCATCGCAGACGGTGGAATAAAGAACGTTGTCAAACCACGGGCCCATTCTCTCGGCATTCATGATGATGTTGTAGCCGTCAAGAAGCATCTGATCGGTAACGCCTTCGGTAGTATCTTTTGCAGCGTCGAACCAGCCGATGGACTGTGCTTCGTCGATGCCGCTCTCCTGGCCGAGGAACCATTTAAGGAACTCAACGCACTCATCCGGATACTGTGTCTTGGAAGAAACAACAAAGCCTTCGGGTGCGCCGGTGAGGATTCCGGGATCTCCGGGGCCCTCGATGGTCGGGAATACGAACATACCATAGTTGAGGTCCGGGTTAAGACCGGTGGTCGGATCGGAGATGTACGGGATCTCGATCAGTTCTGCATAGTACATAGCACCCATTTCCATACAGAAGTTGGAACGCGCCATGTCGGCGGTGATGCCGTTAACGTTGTCGTTGAAGTACGGGATCAGCTCCTGATACAGCTGCAGGGAACGAAGATATCCTTCATCGGTGAAGGCACCTGTTGTCGGTTCGTAGTCAACTGCGCGGACTTCGTCGGAAACGGTCATCTGGTTGAAGGTTCCGATGTAGTGTGCGGACGGCCACAGGTCCTGATTTCCGTAAGCGATCGGGGTAAAGCCTGCGTCCTGCAGCTTCTGGCATACATCGATCAGTTCGTCCCATGTTGTCGGAACTTCGCAGCCTGCTTCTTCGAACTGGTCGATGTTGTAGAACATTACTTTTGCGTCAAGACGGAACGGAACACCGTATACCATGCCGTCAGATGTGGTGTAGTTGATCATCTGGGACTCGATCAGAGAATCTGCCCACTCGGGATCTGCCTCGAGATATGGGTTGAGGTCGAGGATGAGGCCCTGGCGGATAAATCTCTCGGTGAACTCGCCGCACCAGCTGAAGAAGATGTCCGGGCAGTCTTCGCCGCCGGCAACTACTTTGATCTTTTCTTTGTAAGGAGCATTCTGTGCGCTTTCCACTACGAAGTCGATCTCGGGGTGCATCTCTTCGTACTCAGCGATCTTTCTCTCGATGTAGCTGTTGAAGGGTTCGTCCGGGAATCTGTGGAAAAACTTGATCGTTTTGGTTTCTTCTGCGTATGCAGTGACTGTTCCGGCAGTGGCAAGTGCGCCTGCTGCGAGTGCTGTGGCAAGAATCCATGTAACGGTCCTCTTATTCATGTTTGTGCCTCCTTTATGGTGCATCTTTCTGGGGCTGGGGTGTTGATCACCCGGTATCTATATTAAAAGCGTCCTCGCTCTCAATATCGTTCGATGGTAACCGACAGCTGTTCGCCGGTAACCGATTGCCCGCTTCGTGGGCTGTTAAAAATATTGCTCTCAATGTCAAACGTGCTGTGTTCAGAGTAGCAGTCAAAGGCAATCCGCTCCGCGGGCTGTCAGTCAAAACTGCTTTCCAAATCCGAAAGAGCCGTCCCGCTTACAATTATCCGCAGCGAAAACTGCTGCCTGATACAGGCTTGTCTTCATCTGCAGGTCAAGGAATTCTTCCTTCTTTGTCACTCCGCGTTCGCCACCTTCGATGGGAAAATCTCGTGCTGTCTTCAGGCCGTCCACGTAGTGGATCAGGAAACTTGTGATGAATGAATCACCTGCCGCCATCGTGTCGGTCGCTTCGACCAGGCACGGGGATTGTTCATACAGTTTGCCGTTTGCCAGGACCAGAGCTCCGAGGGAACCCCGGGTTGCCAGGACTACCTGCCTGCAGCCGTAGGACTGTATTTTTTCCATCCACTCGACCACTTTTTCTTTTTCCATCGATGCGCAGGAGATTTCTGCCATGTCAAGATACGGGCAGCATTTTTTCAGATAGCCTTCTGTGATGCGGTCCGAGAAATCCATCGAGACAAACGGTGATGCTTCGCGGATATCGGGGAGTGCTTCTTCGGCATAACTGTACACGCTGGTGTGACAGACGTCATAGCCTGCGATGTATTCTTTGTCGAGCTCGGTGAGAGTGATGGGATTGTCTATGCAGACGCCTCCGCCGTTCGAGCCGATAAATGTTCTGTCGCCATCACGCAGCTCAACTTCAGCGTAACCATTTTCGCCGTGGTATACGCGGCACATGGAAAGATCGATCCCGAGTGCCTGCGCTGTGTGATAGACATGCCTCCCGGCCTCATCATCGCCAAACACGCCAAGATATCCCGCTTCCACTCCGGACAGTACGGAGAGTGCTGCGATATTCATGGCGTTACCGCCGGGATACATGGTGCGGATGTGCATGTATTTGTCAACTACGTTGTCTCCGAGTCCGAGTATTTTCACTGTGGGGTCCTCCAATTAGTTCTATGATGTATTGTTTATGTTATTATATAACGTTATGCTACAATATGCAAGTACTTTTTTTAGAAAAATTTAATGGTGTCAGGTACCGTGAACATAAATTGTTTACGGTACCTGACACCATTAAGAAAGTATAAACTCCCTCAGCCTCTCCACGCTCTGCCTGAGCGATGCCGTTGGGTCCATATAGTATCTGCCGTCGGTGATTTCCAGTGAGAGAAAACCTTGGTAGCCTCCGTCTGAAAACTCCTGAAGATATCTTTCCATATCGAGGTTTCCGTCGCCCCAGGCCAGATGGCCGCCCGGAGTGCCGTCTATGAAGTGGACATGGACCAGCCGGTCTCCGAGAGCGTTCAGATAATCTGCGGGTGATTCACCGGCGATGGCCATCGGGATCGTGTCGATCATGCCGCCCACGCTGTCGTGGTCAAGCTCTGTGAGCATTTGTTTCAAGGTGGGCAGATTATACACAAGATTGCTCTCATCGTCGCGAAGCACCTCCAGCGCCAGTGTAAGTCCATGCTCTTTTGCCAGCTCGGCCAGGTCGTAGATTCCTTCACGGGCCCATTTCCACGCTTCGTCGCGGTTGCTGCCGTCGAAATAGCCCCAGCCGGTGGTCACCAGCATCTTTTTGGTCCCCAGCTCTGCGGCGGCGCGGAGATGATTTTCAAAAAACTTAAGACTGCGAAAACGTTCTTCCCGTGTCGCCGCGCCCAGGTTGATGGGATACACGCACTGTTCGGGCGTCAGGCAAACCAGATTAAGTCCTCGCCGCTCTATCTCATGACGAACCGCCTTCACCTGCAGATATGTCATGTCTTCAAGATGAAAGAACGGAGCAGCTCCCCAAAGTTCGATGTTTACCAGGCCATTATCCACTGCATCGTCCAGAAATTTAGAGAGCGGATAGTAACGATACTGAATGTTCATTGCCGCCACACGCGACATACTGATGTTGATCATGGTGTCTCTCCTTACTGTCACGAAACAAATTCCGGCATTGTATTGATCGTCAGCTCGTACCTGTCCGGGCAGATCAGGCTCTTGCAGGTGTGTATCACCTCGCCGTCCGGGCTGACGCAGATATCTTTCATGAGCAGCAGTGCGGAACCCTTTTTCACTCCGAGAGTTTCTGCCTCTGCTGCTGTGGCGTAGCACACAGTGACACGCCGTTTTCCGCCGTATGCCTGTATGCCATGTTCACTGAGAGTCTCGTAGAGAGAACGCTCCAGGTTCTCCCCAAGAAGGAAGGCATACTTTTGGGAAAAATGGTTTTCCTCGAGAATAACCGGCAGATCGTCGATCAGGCGCAGTCTCCTGATTACGATCACCTTCTCGTTCTCTCCCAGCCCAAGGTTTTTCTCGTCAGAGCCGACCGGGCCTACCAGTGCCGCTGAGAGAAGTTTGGTCCCCGGTTTTTGCCCGTTTGCTTCGCAGTTCTGCGAAAAGCCCATAAAGACGCCCATGTTTCGGGTCAGCTTTTTGCCGGCCACGAACGTACCGATTCCCTGCTTTTTGATCAGGATTCCCTCCTCGACCAATATTTCTATCGCTTTTCGGACAGTGATCCTGCTGATGTCATAGGTCTTGCTGAGCTCCGCCTCGGTCATGATGCGGTCTCCTTCAGACAATTTGCCGGAAGCGATCGCTGATTTGATCTCATCCACCAGCTGCTGGTAGAGAGCGACGCTGCTGCCTTTGTTCAATTCTCCCATCCGTGAATCCCTCCTCCTTTTTGGATCTGTTCAAAACAGCCGATTATTAACCACACAAAATCGTAGAACATTATAAGAGGAATCATATCATTTTTCACAAAATATTACAAGACGTGATGTTAGTAATATGTAACATCGAGTTACTGTTTACAGCCGAATCGCGCATTTACTGCGCGATTACAGCCATAATCC
>CAMNGN010000025.1 GCA_946538475.1 uncultured Blautia sp. | reverse complement strand
TTTTTCTCGGATGCCCACGGCAACCAATACACAATAGAACGATTCTTTGAAATGATAAAGACCCTGTCGGTAGGCAGGGTCATCTTCGGTGGTGACGTTATGGGCTATTATTACGGCTCCGACCGCATCATCGATCTGCTTCGCGAGAACAATGTGACCTGCCTTTTGGGCAACCATGACCGCATGTACCTTGACGTGCTGGACGGGAAGCGCGACGAAGAGTCGCTCATCGCGAAGTACGGAAATTCCTACAAAAACTGCCGGAACCTCCTGAAACAGGAGAACACGGACTACCTGCGGACTCTCTCCCCCAGACTTGATCTTACCGAAGGCGGGCTTCATCTGACCTTCGTGCACGGCTCGGTGCCGGATCCGCTGAACGGGCGGGTCTATCCCGACGCTGTTTTCACGGACGAAAAGCCCTACGAGGGGATAGACTATGTCTTCTCCGGCCACACGCACCACAAGACCGAAAAACATGTGGGGAAGACGACCATCATCAATCCGGGAAGCATAGGGCAGCAGAGAGACGGAAAAGGCTGCACTTTTTTACTTTTCGACACAGACACACAGAAATATGAGATATACGAAGTCAAGTACCATATCCCGGATCTTGTGCGGGAAATAGACCAAAAAGAAGACGATCCCCGTATGCATGAGCGCCTGATCGAGGTTCTGTATCGCACACCGGAAAGGAGAAATACTGCAAAATGAAAGACGAATACGTTAGAGCACTGAGAAAAGGAAGAAGAGCATATCAGAAGGCAGTCGCAGAAGGCCAATATCCCTTTTTGCCGGCTCTGGATCATTTCCTTGAAGGGCAGGGAAGGCTTCCCGAAGTGCCGGTGGGGATCCTCGATATTCCTCTTGCGCAGGTCGTAGGTACCAGAACGAGAGGAAGACAGGAAGCGTTTGCGGTCAATTATATGCCGATGCTGGACGAAGGCTCCGAGTTCTCCACAAAGTGGAACACGCTGTACGAAGCCCAGATCACCGAAGGGATCCGCGATGCCGTTAAAGTATATGAATATATGTGGAGATTCTACACCCTCGAAGGAAATAAGAGGGTGTCGGTGCTCAAATATCTGGAAGTACCGACGATCACCGCGGATGTGACACGGATCATTCCCTCCAACCGTGATGACCCCGAGGCGCAGCTCTATTTTGAATTTCTGGAATTCTTCGAGATCATGCCGACCTACGACATCCGTTTTTCGATTCCGGGAAGTTATGCAAAACTCGCCGAAGCTTTCGGCTGTGATCTGAAGAATCCATGGCCGGAGGAGACGAAGGAAGACCTTCGTTCATCCTTCAACGTCTTTTCCCTCGTCTATGAGGCCGAGGCTGCGGCAAACCAGCCCCTCAATATGACGACCGCTGATGCATATCTGGTTTACATCGGCATTTTTCCGTACAAGAGCCTCATAGAAGACACGCGGAAAGATATCACGGCAAAGGTGCAGAAGATATGGAGCGAATTCCGCGTGGAATCGAACCGTTATGATATCGATTTCGTGGAAAATCCGGACACCGAGAAGAGCGAAAATCTGCTCACTTCACCGATCAAAAAGATCATCTCTCCCCGCACCTGGGGAAGGAAGATGAAGATCGCGTTCATCTATGACATCGATCCGGAGAACTCCCGCTGGCTGTACGGACACGAGCTGGGCAGAAATCATCTGTCGGAAGTGTTCGGCGATCTGGTCGAGACGAAACCGTATATCAACTGCGGCACCGAAGAGAAGTTTATGGAAGCCGTCGAGGATGCGATCGAAAATAAATGTGAAATGATCATCACACCTTCCACCGCGCAGATGAACCTGACACTCAAGGCTGCCGTTGCGTATCCGAAGGTGAAATTCCTGAACTGCTCCGTCAACCTGTCCACCAGTGCGGTCATCTCGTACTATGGCAGAATGTACGAGGCGAAATTCCTGATGGGTGCCCTGGCGGCGAGCGTCTCGCGCAACCACAGGCTGGGATATGTGGCCGATTATCCGATTTACGGGACAGTCGCAAACATCAACGCGTTTGCGCTCGGTGCGGCGCTCATCGATCCTTATGTAGAAGTTCATCTTGCCTGGTCCACTCTGGAGAACAAGGACTGGCATCAGTTTATGCAGGACCGCGGCATCCGCGTGGTATCCGGGCTTGACATGATCAAGCCCAGCGAGGCGAACCGGGAGTACGGGATCTTCCGTTTCAACGAGGATGGCAGCATCTACAACCTGGCCGCACCTGTGTGGGACTGGGGGAGATATTACGAGCTGATCATCAAGACGATCCTCAATGAGAGCTGGCCGGACAAGGCCGCTTCGAAGGAGCATGCTCTCAACTACTGGTGGGGCATGTCCGCGGGCGTCATCGACGTTATCCTTTCAAAGGACCTGCCATTCTATTCCAGAAAGATGGTGGATGCGGTTCGAAACGCTCTGGTCGCGGGTACGCTCAATCCCTTTGCGGGTGAGCTGCACAGCCAGACAGGTATCGTGCAGGAGGCTGACAGCATGGTTCGTCTGAGCAACGAAGAGATCGTCAGCATGAACTGGCTCAATGACAACGTAGTGGGTAGTCTTCCGGTCAAAGCCGCGTTAAGCGAATCGGGGAAGAAAGCCGTACAGACCAGTGGTGTGATCAAGGAGTAATATATGAAGATACTGGCCATTGCGGACGTGGAAGAGAAGATCCTCTGGGATTATTTTGACAAAGAAATGATCAGGGACGTAGAGCTGATCATCTCATGCGGCGATCTGAGCGTGCATTACCTGGATTTCCTGGTCACGATGACGAACTGCCCGCTGCTTTATGTCCACGGAAACCATGATTCGAGCTACGAGAAGAATCCGCCCCTCGGCTGCACCTGCATCGAGGACAGAGTTTTTGACTATCGCGGACTGAGGATACTGGGCCTGGGCGGTTCCATGCGATACAGGGAAGGCCCCTACATGTACGATGAAAAAGAGATGCGCAGCCGTTACGGCAAGGTGCGGAGCAAGATCACGATGCGGAACGGATTTGACATTCTGGTGACGCACGCGCCGGCGAAGGGTTACGGGGATCTTCCCGATCTTCCGCACAACGGATTTGACACCTTTAACGAGATCATGTACCGCCACAAACCCAAATATATGCTGCACGGGCATGTGCATAAATCGTACGGGCGTATCGAAGGGGAACACCTTCATCCGGCAGGCACGCACATCATCAATTGCTGCGGTTACCGCATTCTGGATATCGGTGAGGACGAGCATCCGCAGCGAGGCAAGACAGGGTCGTTCCTCTATGATCTGATGGTCTCGATGAGCAAAAGAGAGTCAGACGAGATATAGACCCGGCGCTGAGAGAAGGAGACAGGACATGCATGTGAGAAAGGCATCGAAGGAAGACATCAAAGGAATCATGCATCTGCTGGTGCAGGTCAACATGGTGCACCATAACGGAAGGCCCGATCTGTTCAAGGGCCCGACCACAAAATATACGGAGCAGGAGCTCGAAGCCATCCTGGAGGACGAAAATACGCCCGTCTTTGTCTGCGTGGACAGGATCGCGGATCTGTCTTCCGACATTCCGGTAAATATAAACGGCGAAACGGTGCTCGGACATGCCTTCTGCATCATGCAGGAGCATGCCGGCGAGCGCCTGATGCAGGATATGAAGACGCTCTACATCGACGATATCTGCGTGGAGGAGACGGCACGCGGCAGGCATGTGGGGCAGCAGCTTTACCGGTTTACCGAGGAGTATGCCCGTTCGCAGGGCTGTTATAACGTGACGCTCAACGTGTGGGAATGCAATCCCGGCGCCCGCGGCTTTTACGAGGCGATGGGCATGGGCGTACAAAAGACAGGGATGGAAAAGATCCTGTAAGAATACACGAAAAGAATCGCCTATCCATAAAAATTGATATTCCTTACAATGGATAATGAGGTTTCATGCACACCGAAATAATACAGATAAGGGAAGTGAGGAACTGTAATGGCCCCAAAAATTTCAATTATCATTCCGGTATATAATGCCGAAGCGTATTTGAATCAGACGCTGACCACCATACTTAAACAGTCACTTAAAGAGATCGAGGTAATCTGTGTCGACGATGGCTCGACGGACAATTCCCGAAGTATCATTAAAAAATATGCCGAAAGAGACGAGCGTGTCAAACTGCTCACCCAGCAAAATCAGTATGCCGGAGTTGCCCGCAATAACGGCCTTAAGGTTGCACAGGGTGAGTACGTGCACTTTATGGACGCCGACGACTATGTGCTCAATTATGCGTACGAAGCGATCTACCATAAAGCTGTCAAGATGGATCTTGACTGCCTTAAATTTATGGGCATCGCCTACGATGAAGAGCTGAAGACTACGGTCGAGAACAATGATTATTCTCTCAATAAGCTCACGCCCGGAGACTTCCACAGACTGCTTGCCATCTCTGACAGCGATGCGCGTTTTAAGCTCTGCGTTACCCCGTGGACCGGCATCTACAGGCGCAGTTTCCTGCTTGAGAACAACATCACCTTTAACAATCTGAGATGTGTCAATGACCGTTCTTTCTTCATGCATGTCATGACCACCGCGCCTCGTGTGGCGGCGTGCAGGGACAGGCTTGTGGTGCATAGGGTCAATATGTCAGGCTCCCTCGTAGGGCAGCGTGCCATTCATTTCCAGTGCCAGATGGACTCCTTTAAGATCATCGAAAAGCAGCTGCTGGAGGACAACGTTGACAGGGATATCTTTAAGAGGATCATCAGATCCGAGCTGAACGATATCGTCTACTGGTGCAAGAGACTTTGTATCGACGAGACTTACGGAGAAAAAGTCGTTGCGGATACCGTAGAGTTCTTTAAGGGCCTCAATTACTACTTTATCGACGACCAGAGGAGAAATCTGAACAACCTGATCAGCGATAAAGAGGCAGGCAAGATCGAGCCGGTCGCCGATAATACAGAGAAGATCAAGGATGTTTTCTTCGAAAAATGCGAGTCTCCCAAGGTCAGTGTGATCGTTCCGGTCTACAACCAGGAGGACTATCTCAACCATGCTCTGCAGTGTCTGACATACCAGACAATGAAGGATATGGAGTTCATCTGCGTGAACGACGGTTCGACGGATGAATCCATGGCAATCATGAAGGAATATGCCACGGTCGACAGACGTATCCGCATCATCACAAAGAAGAATACGGGCTACGGTCATTCGATGAACGTCGGTATCGACGCCGCGAGAGGAGAATACATCGGTATTCTGGAGCCGGATGATTATGTGCCTTATGATATGTTCGAGACGCTTTACGAGCTCGCTCATGTGAGCAATCTGGATCTTGTCAAATCCGATTTCTCCCGTTTCTGGATCAGAGAAAACGGAAAGATGGACAAAAAACTTGTGCGTCTTTCGAATGACAAGACTTATTATGGCCGGGTGATAAATCCGTCCGAAGAGACCGAAGTGTTCGGCTTTATGATGAACACCTGGACAGGTATCTACAACAGGGATTTCCTGAACAAATGGCATATCCGTCATCACGAATCCCCGGGGGCGTCCTATCAGGATATCGGTTTCTGGTTCCAGACATTCATGCGCGCCGAGCGTATCATGTTCTGCGACAAGCCGATGTACATGTACAGGCGTGACAATCCGAACGCATCCATGTTCAGCAAGGGCAAATTCTATGCGCATACAGAGGAGTACAAGTTCCTCTGGAACATCATCAGCAAGGAGCCGAAGCTGGTCAAAAAGTACGAAAAGATCTTCTATTTTAAGAAGTTTAACAGCTTCAGCATGACGTATTATCGTCTGGAAGAGAGCCTGAAGAGAGATTATCTGCATCATATCTGCGACGAGTTCAGAGAGCCGATGGCGCAGGGCAAGATGGATGAGGAACTGCTCGGACCGAGGCTCTGGATGATGCTGAACGAGATCCTTGAGGATCCCGATGCCTACTATGAAAAGATCAGGGTGTCGGTCATCGTTCCGGCGTACAATGCGGCGCCTTTCATCAGAGAATGTCTGGATTCGCTTCTTACCAGGGAAGAGATCAAGGCGGAGTTTATCTGCGTGGACGACGGTTCCGAGGATGAGACTTTTGAGATCCTCAAAGAGTACGAAGCGAAGGACAGCCGTGTGAAGGCCATCCATCAGGAGAATGCGGGTGCAGGTGCGGCCAGAAACACCGGTATGCAGTATGCGAAGGGTGAGTATCTGGCGTTCCTCGATGCGGATGACTTCTTCGATACCGAGATGCTGCGCAGGAGCTATGAGAAGGCGCACACCGAGAACAGTGATATTCTCGTGTTCCGCAGCGATCAGTATTTTGTCGAAAAACAGTCTTATGAGCCGGCACAGTTTACGGTGAAGGACAAGCTGCTTCCGGCGGAGCGTCCGTTTGCGGGCAGCGATATCCCGAAGGATATTTTCAGGGCCTTTGTGGGCTGGCCGTGGGACAAGATCTTCAAGGCTGATTTTGTGCGTGAAAACAATCTGCAGTTCCAGGTACAGAGGACGACCAACGATATGCTGTTTGTTTTCTCGGCCATCGTAAAAGCAGAGAGGATCTCGCTTCTGGATATGGTGCTTGCACATCACAGAAGAGTGGACGACGGCAGAAGTCTTTCGGTCAGCCGTGAGCTGAGCTGGCATTGCTTCTACGATGCGCTTGTGGCGCTCAGGACGCAGCTCAAAGAGTGGGGACTGTTTGAGAGATATGAGAGAGATTTCATCGATTATGCTCTTCATTTCTCACTTTGGAACCTGAACACCATCAAGGGTGAGTCCTACTATAAGCTTTTTGACAAGCTGAAAAATGAGTGGTTTGACGATCTGGGCATCACCGGCAAGGATGTGCTGTATTTCACCGACGAGAGCGAGTACGATCAGCTTGTCAATATCATGGCGATGGATGCGGACGAGTATCTTTTCTATCGCATGGACGTGCAGGTCGACGAGGCCAACAAGGCCAAGAAGAGTGCTGTCGGCAAGGTGCAGAGAGAGAACGACAACCTGAAGAACGAGAGGCTTGATCTGTGGGCTACGAAGCGTGAGCGCGGGATCAAGATCAAAAAGCTCGAGGCCGATAAGCAGGCGCAGAAGGAAGAGATCGAGCGCCAGAGAAGAGAGATCGAGGCGCTTAAGAAGGGATCTTTCTACTGGATCGAGGAGAGGGTTGAGAGAAAAATCCGTGCGGGGGCGAAGTTTGCGTACCGTGGGGCTAAGAAAGTATACCATATGCTGAAAAGGCGTTGAGTGAGTTGCGGGGACAGGTTCTCTGACTCGGCCCGCGGTTATGCCGCAGGATGAGTGAGGAAATCTGTCCCCGTGCGCTGCTCAACTTTTTTCATTGCCAAAGCGGAAAACACCTTGCAATGTCTCGATATTTTCGAGATAATAAATATATGATTTTTATTCTGACAGTTGCTTTATCATTGGTTGTTTGCGTCAAATGGAGGAGGTTGATTATGAAGAAAAAACTGTTGTGCCTCACTGCACTTGTCACTGCAGGACTTTTGGTCACTTCTGTATCTGCTGAGAGCGGCCTTGCGGATATCGCGGCCGGGGTTGGCGGAAGCGAGGTTTTTGCTGTACAGGAACCGGCAGAGAATTCGTTTGAGGCCGGGGCTATGGCGGATGCGCCGTCTTCGCTTTATGGGGAAGGGCCGGATGTCCTTCCGCAGGCTTTTGCTGCCGAAGCGCCGGGGCAGGAGCTGCAGACGGTAAGCTGCCCGCAGATGGGGTTTTCGCTGCAATGTCTGCCGGAATATGTCACTGCCTATGACGATGCGGAAGGAATCACTATCTTTACAGAGAATGAAGGGTACATTCCTTATGTGATGGTATATAGCTCGGGAGATGTGCTTGACCCGGTCGAGTACATTGAAGAGGTGTTTACCCCGCATATAATCGATCAGTACGGGCCGGATCTGATCAGCTATGATACGTATGATCACTTTGCAATCGGCGGAAAGCAGGTCGCGGCGGGAATCTATTCTTATTTCCTGCAGGGATATATTATCGATCTGGTCAGGATTTATGATGTGATCGACGGAAGAGGCGTGAGCTTTACCGCAAAGTATATTCAGGACGAGAGGGAGGCAACTCTCAATGCGCTGGATCTGGCGGTTGCTTCTTTTGTGAGCGATCCTTATTATTATGAGAACGGCGGAACTGTGCCGCAGCCTGAAACACCGCAGCCTGAGGGGCCGCAAACGGAGGCGCCGCAGCCTGAAACGCCGCAGGATGATACTCCCGAGTCTGAACCGGTAACGCAGGCACCTGATGATGCCGCGGGACTTGTGAGCTATCACAATGATGTCAAGGGTTTCAGCTTCAGCTGTCCCGAGGGGATTTCTGCCCGTACTTCCGACTACGGCAGTACGATCGTCGAGCTGACGGATACCGGATTTCCGTTCATCCTGGCGTCCTATAATGACTGGAGCAATGACGGCGAAGCATATCTTAACACCATAGCGAAGAACGCGACTGAAGGGAAGACGATCGTGAATGAGCCGGTCGGGCCGCAGCCTGTGGAAGGCAATCCGGGCATGTATGCGCTGATGTACTCGTTTGAAGATGGCGGTAAAGAAATAAGAGTCACCTGCTTTACCGAGGAGTTTGATAACGGGTTTATGTATTTTGAGGCGCGTTACTATCCCGATTCCGATCCGGAGCTCCTGTCAAATGTACTTGCCGTATTGCTGTCGAGTGTACAGCCGGATGCGTGAACGCACAGTCTGATCTGTGATCATAAGGTGGATGATCATCGATTATGTATCATTTGGAAAAAATGGAATAGAGAAGAGAGAATAGATGGAACTGATTATCACTCTGGTCAGCAAGCTGGCCGCGATGCTTTTGTATGTTGTTGTAGGTTATATTATTGTTAAGGTGGGCGTGCTCTCTGCTGAGGAGAGCAAGCCCTTTTCTAAGTTAGTGGTATATGTGCTTCAGCCTTGCCTCATCGTCAATGCATTTCAGATCGAGGTTACGCCGGAACGGCTCAGAGGATTTCTGGCTGTGCTGGTTTTTTCCACACTTATCTATCTGATATGGATCGTTTTGACCAAGATCCTGAAACGACCTTTCGGGCTGACACGGATCGACGAAGCAACGCTGGTTTACAGCAATGTGGGCAATCTCGTGCTTCCGCTGATCGAGATGACGCTTGGACGTGAGATGGTCTTTTACGCCAGCGCAGTGCAGATTCCTTTTAATCTGCTCATCTGGACTCATGGGTACCAGACGATACGAGGGGAAAAAGGCTTTCATATTAAGAGTGCTTTGACTAATCCCAACGTGATCGCTGTGTTTGTCGGTCTTATCCTGATGATCACAGGCATTCACATTCCGGATGTTCCTGCGACAGCCCTGCAGGGCTTTTCGTCCATGGTCGGCCCGGCTTCGATGCTGGTCGTGGGTATGGTCATCACGCAGAGAGATCTGCGCAGCGTGTTTACCTTTAAAAAGGCGTGGCTGATCCTGGCCGGGCGGCTTGTGGTGTTCCCGCTTGCAGCGATCCTGCTGCTGTTTGTCAGCGGGTTTTTGAGGAGCTATCCGGTGTTCGCACCGATGCTTATGGCCGGGATGATGAGTCTTTCGGCTCCGCCATCGTCGACGGTGTCGCAGCTGGCGGTGGTGTACGATGTGGAGCCGGTGGAGTCGAGTATATATAATGTGCTTGGTACATTTTTGTGTATAGTGACGATGCCGGCGGTGATCGCGCTGTTTCAGGCGGTGTTTATGTGAAACAGGGGGACGGTTCCTCGTTCCACGGGTGATAGTGTATTGGATGCATTATCTCTTTGACCCGTGGAACGAGGAACCGTCCCCCTGTTTCATCCCCCTGTTTCACTCCGGCAGGCAGCGCAGCGGATTATCGGTTTCCTTTGACATTTTTGCCACATATGATATTCTAAGAAAAAGAAACCGGACCGACTCATATAAAGGAGAATCTACATGTACTGTGTTTATTGCAATCACCCGCTTAAGGGGGACGAAAAAGAGTGTCCTTCCTGCGGCCGCCCGTGCGGCACATTTGTACAGATTGAAACCTTCAGGAACGGCAAAGGACAAAAAGCAGCGGCTTCCTCTCTGTCTGAGCTGACATTCCCGGAAAGACCGGAGGACATCCTTGCAAAGATCGCTGCCATGTCAAAAGAAATAAAAGCTCTTAAACAGGAGAACGAAGAGCTGAAGAAAGAGCAGATCAGCCTGCGTGAGCTGATGGCCGGACAGACCCCGACGTCTGAAGGCAGAAGTTTTACTTCGATGCTGATCCCGGCAGCTGCAGCGGCACTTATTCCGCTCATTGCGCTGGTGATCGTCTGTGTCGCCTTCAGTAAAAAGACTGCCAATATGGACAGTACGGCAGCCGTGATGAGCGAAAGGATCGGCACAGTCCAGGAGGATATCGAGGAGCTGAAGATGTCTGAAAAGGATGTCGAGGAGCTGAAATCAACTGTGAATACGCTTGATGAGGAGCTGAAGTCGACGGTAAAAACGGTTGATGAGGAGCTGAAGCCGGCTGTAAAAACGGTTGATGAGGAGCTGAAGCCGATCGTAGAAAAGCTTGAGAAAGACATCGAGGATATTAAGGCGGGTTATAGTGGTGAAGAAACGCCGACAGATATTCAGCCGGGAGGAGTCTGATAAGTATACGAATGTATTGACACTGACATATCGAGAAGGTGATAATATGACAAACACGACTGACATAGCTGACAGGTGCCGGTTCTTCGCATCTGCCGATTTTGAACCTCTTGTCATTGCCTGCGAAAGCAGGCCGGAAAACGGGGAGGACAGCTATTTTGCGGCAGCTTCCGAAAACGCTGCGTTCCTCGGTGTGTTCGATGGTTGCGGCGGGAGCGGAGCCAGATCGTACTCGGAATACGGAGGAAAAACCGGAGCTTATATTGCATCAAGAGTGACCGCGGAGGCTGCCATGAACCGGTTTTGCGAGTGGGCCGACCGGGATAAGCCCGGAGCGCCTCCTGTCGATCTGTTAAAAAAAGATATTGACGAAGCACTCGCACGGTATCGCGATCGGGCCATATCCCGCCCGGTGCTCCGCGGAAGCCTTTCAAAAGAATTCCCCACCACGATAGCCTGCGAATTTATCATGCCGGATCCCGAGGACGAGAACGTATTAAAGGTGGACTTTGCGTGGGCGGGCGATTCCCGGTGTTATGTGCTCACACCGTCGGGCCTTTGCCAGACATCCGTGGATGACCTGAGCGTTACGGATGCGTTTCAGAACCTGCGCGAGGATGCGGCGCTTCTCAATGTGATCTCGGCTTCGCACTCTTACAGGATCAACGAACGTAAGCTGAAGATCCGAAAACCATGCATCCTTTTTACCGCGACGGATGGCTGCTTCGGTTACCTGAAAACACCGATGGACTTTGAGCGGCTTCTGATCGGCACTCTTGCGGAGGCAAAGTCCGTCTCGGAATGGAAAGAATATCTTACGGAAGAAATGGGAAAAGTCGCCGGGGATGACTATACTCTGTGCGCCCTCGCATTTGGTTTCGGAACTTTTGAAAATATGCAGCAGCAATTCCTGCAGCGGCTGCAGTATCTGCAATCGGAATATCAGACGGACGGAGCAGCCCCCGAGGAGCTCGAGGCTATGTGGAATAATTATAAGGAATCATACCGGATATAGGTTCCGGAAAGATAAAGAACAAAAATGGAAATCAATGGATATACACTGGAGGGAGATCTTCAGATGACAGGCGGCGGCAATTGCCGATGGGGTTTTGCCGCAAAAGATGGGAAACGTTTTTTTATCAAAGAACTGCTTTCCCCTGTTTACCCTACGGATGACGTGGAAATCTCGGACAGGATCCGTGAGATGAAAAGAAAAGGATGCGCCGATTTTGTCGAACGTCAGACTCGTATTTATAAAGCCATCAATCATCATTCAAACGGTGCTCTGGTTCACATCAATGAATTTTTCCGCTGCGGCAGTCATTTCTATATCACGATGCCGGCGGTGAACAGCCTTCCGGAGGAACAGATCCGGTCAGACAGTTTTTCGCCGGAAGACAGATACCGTGTCTGCCGCCTGCTGATCATGGCTGTCGCCGGGCTGCACAGTGCCGGGGTTATCCACGGCGATCTGAAGCCTGACAACATACTGATGACAAAGCTTGCTTCGGGACACATAACCGCCCGGATCATCGATTTTGAGGACTGCTATTTTACTGACGAATCCCCCGGGCCCGGCGAAAGTGTGAAAGGCGACCAGCGTTATCTGGCGCCGGAGACTTTTCTGCTGATGGCCGGCGAGGATCTGAAGCTTACGCAGGCGGTGGACGTTTTTTCACTGGGACTGATCATACACGAAATATTGACAGGCAAATTCCCTAAGTATGATGAAGAATACGAATATCCCTTTGAGGCGGTTATTTCGGGAAAACCTCTGATGATCCTGCCCAGACGGCTGTGTGCTCCTTTTGACAGGATCCTGCCCCGGATGCTGGCAGGTAAGCCTGAAAAGAGGATCACTCTTGCGGATGCGGTGAAGGAGTTCGGGGTTAAGGCGTACGAACCGAAAGAGAAAACGCCGGAGATACCGAAAACGGAAAAGAAGCCCGAAGTTACCGCGAAGACGAATACAGATCATTCTTCGAAATCGGGAAAAGACTACTTTAAAAAAGCCGGAGAACTGTAGCAGGGATAAGTGATACAAAAGGAGGAAAAAATGAACGTTCAGACAATGATGAAGTACAACGTGGATCTTGTTTTCTGTATCGATGCGACGGGAAGCATGAAACCGCTTCTTGACACGGTAAAAGAGAATGCACTGCATTTTTATCGCGACGTCATGACTTCCATGGAGGAGAAACATAAGAGCATCAATACTTTTCGCGTACGTATCGTCATGTTCAGAGATTACTGCGCGGACCACGATCAGGCGATGCTGACCACCGATTTTTTCAACCTTCCCGATGAAACGAAGGAATTTGAAGAGGCGATCCGCAGTATTGATCCCTGCGGCGGCGGAGATGAACCCGAAGACGGCCTGGAGGCATTGGGATATGCGATCCGTTCACCATGGAACAACGAGGGGATCAAAAACCGCAGTGTTATTGTTGTCTGGACAGATGCATCCACACATCCTATCGGTTATGCCGCCGGAGAGCCGGAATATCCGCGCAACATGGCCCGCGATTTTTCTGAGCTGACCGAGTGGTGGGGGGATGAGCAGATAGAATCTCCTTTCATTAAGAACAATGCGAAAAGACTGATCCTTTTCGCACCCGATAAGCCGTATTGGTCCGATATTTCCGATTCCTGGAATCAGGTCATTCACTGTCCTTCCAAGGCAGGCGGAGGATTGGAGGAATATGCTTATAAGGAGATCATTAACACTATTTCGAACAGCATTTAACGGCAGGCAGCGAAGCGGATTGCCGGTTACTTTTGATTTGATAGCCGCGGAGCGGACTATCGGTTAGCGGTAAGTGCTGTGGTGAGCATATGCCATAGAAGAAAGGGGATCATATGATTTGTAAATATTGCGGAAAGGATATTCCCGATAATGATAAATTCTGCATGTTTTGCGGAAAGGAAGTTGTCGATGAGGATGGTTTTTCCGTTCCTGACAATTCAAGCGAAGTGTCTGAAACGATAGATTTCTCCGAAGGGTGGGAGTGCGGAGTGTGCGGCTCCCCGATTACCCGTGGGGATAAGTTTTGCTGCTCCTGTTCCACTCCGATCGCGTGGGAAGACGAAGATTCAGACCCGGCTGCGGCTTTGGCGGTGCGGGTGAATGAGAGGAAAGAGTCCGAAGAGATAAAGGGCTTTTTCGATGCTGCAGAGAGCAGTTCAAAACTAAAGGGTGATCTTGCAGGCGGCCGCATGAGAAAATCGTCAGCCGGGTACGGAGAATCCAGACATTTTAAGAAAGCAGGGGATCTTTGATGTTCCGGTTTGCAAATGAATTGCTTTCTTTGGATATGTTTTTGCATTATGTATCTTCAAGAATGCTTTTGGCAAACCCGGAGCCCGATACAGTTATGAAAATTATAGTACTCACAATTATTGTGATGATCGCGGTGGCAATTATTCTGGACCGGATATTAGATAAAAAAGAAGAAAAAAAGGAAGACACCGCAGGCGATAAACCGGAGGGTGCCGGATGGGATACTCCAGGTTCGGAGACTTCCGGTTCGGACACTTCCGGCAGGGACACTTCCGGAAGGGACATTCCCGGCAAGGATATTCCCGGAAAGGACATTCCCGGCAAGGATATTCCGGGCCTTAAGATGGGCAGATGGAGTTCTTCTTCCCGTGTGAAAGAAAAGAAGAAAAGTGAAGCCGCGAAGGAAGTCCGGGTTTTTTATACCTATATTACACCCGGCCCTGTCAGGCTTTGTCCGTACTGCGGATGCGAAAACAGTCTTGAGAAGGAACGATGCGAGTGCTGTGGAGAGAATATGAGATAGAGTGAGGGATATGAAGAGGCACCAAGGAGGAGACCAATGACACGAGAAACAGTTGTAGTGATAGATTTTGGCGGCCAGTACAACCAGCTGATCGCCCGCAGAGTGAGGGAATGCAGCGTTTATTGCGAGATTCATTCCTACAAAACAGACATTGACGAGATCAAAAAGCTGAATCCCAAAGGCATCATTCTTACCGGCGGCCCGAACAGCTGCTATGAAGAAGGTGCGCCGGGCTGTGAGCCCGAGCTCTTTTCGCTCGGTGTGCCGGTGCTGGGGATATGTTACGGCGCGCAGCTGATGACACACGTCCTGGGCGGAAAGGTAGACAAGGCGGGCTTCAGGGAGTATGGACGCATCGAAGTTTCGGTGGACGTCAGTTCGCCTGTGTTTGCCGGCGTGAACGAAAAGACCGTCTGCTGGATGAGCCACAACGATTATATCGCGGAGCCTGCGCCGGGCTTTCGCATTTCTGCATATACGGAGCATTGTCCCGTTGCGGCGGCCGAGAACAGAGAGGCCGGGCTTTATGCGGTGCAGTTTCACCCCGAGGTGCTTCATACGCAGGAAGGCAAGACCATGCTGAGGAATTTTGTCTATGGCGTGTGCGGATGCTCGGGCGACTGGAAGATGGATTCTTTTGTCGAAGAGTCCATAAAGACAATTCGTGAAAAGGTGGGAGACGGAAAGGTTCTCTGCGCGCTTTCGGGGGGAGTGGATTCTTCCGTGGCGGCGGTTCTTCTTTCCAAAGCAGTCGGAAAGAATCTGACCTGCGTGTTTGTGGACCACGGCCTTCTTCGCAAGAACGAGGGGGATGAGGTGGAGCAGGTGTTCGGGCCTTCCGGCGATTATGACCTGCATTTTGTCCGTGTGAATGCGCAGGAACGTTTTTACGGCAAACTGCGCGGAGTTACGGAGCCTGAAGAAAAGCGGAAGATCATCGGAGAAGAGTTCATCCGTGTGTTTGAAGAGGAGGCAAAAAAGATCGGCACCGTCGATTTTCTGGTTCAGGGGACCATCTATCCCGATGTCGTGGAGAGCGGCGTCGGAGGCGAGTCCACGGTGATCAAATCGCATCATAACGTGGGCGGCCTGCCGGATTATGTCGATTTTAAAGAGATCATCGAGCCTTTGCGCATGCTTTTTAAAGACGAGGTGAGGGCAGCGGGGCTGGAGCTTGGCCTGCCTGAGTACCTGGTGTTCCGCCAGCCGTTTCCCGGTCCGGGGCTGGGTGTCCGCATAGTGGGCGAAGTCACGGCCGAGAAGGTGCGCATGGTGCAGGACGCCGATGCGATCTGGCGCGAGGAGCTTGCGGCAGCAGGCTGGGACAAGAAGGTGAACCAGTATTTTGCCGCGCTCACCAACATGCGCTCAGTGGGTGTCATGGGGGATGAGAGGACCTACGATTACGCGGTCGCCCTCCGAGCCGTGACCACCACCGATTTTATGACAGCCGAGAGCGCCGAGGTCCCGTGGGAGGTGATTGGCCGCGCGACTAACCGCATCGTGAATGAGGTGCAGCATGTGAACCGCGTGCTGTACGATTGTACCGGGAAACCGCCGGCTACGATAGAGTTTGAGTGAAACACGGGGGGTGGAACAGGGGGACGGTTCCTTGTTCCACCCAGAGGTACATGGTAACGATTCCCATGTAGATTTGGGTGGAACAAGGAACCGTCCCCCTGTTCCACTCTTACAGCTCGCGTAGCCCCGCATTCACCGCTTTTTCCGGAGTGGTATCCGCGATGTACGCAGCCAGCTCCCGCAGCGCCTGCGGCTGATCGTCCCCGTTTCCGTGGATATAGAAGTAGAGCGTGGCAGCCTGATCGTCGGAGTCCTCGGAGAGGCCCGGTGCTCCGCATTTCTTAAGCGTATACAGCATTTTTCCTTCGTTGTACGGATCGAAAGAAGTGATAAAAACAGCCCGGTCGAGAATTCGGCCGGTCTTTTTTTCTTCCACGCAGGCTTCCATGAAGACGCCGCGGTCGGAATCTGCCGGCATACTGATCTTTCCGACGTTGAGATTTCGAACCTTCACTTCTTTGTCAAGGATAGTGCTGAGAATGATTTCGGCCGCTCTCGGCCCGCGCTCGATATCATTTATCACCGAACTGAAAAGAGGAAAATCGATCAGGTTTAAATTTGACAGTTTATTTGCGCTTTCTTCCATACAATTATATCTCCAATTTCATTATTGTGGGTCACAGGGAAACGTCCCCATTGTCCCACAAACTGAATATAGTGTGATTTCAAACGAAAGTCAAGGGAGGGAGGGCGGTTTAACCGCTCTCCCTCCTCGAAAACCTCTCCGCATGGCTCAACCTGCCCTGCCTTATATCCCGCCGCAGCGCATAGACACACCGGGCTGTGAACCGTTGTGTCTGCCCGAAGAGACAAGAGCTTTAGAATGACTTTGCCGCGAAGGCTCTCCTGAGCGGCAATTTTAGTCATTCTTAAGCGATTGGCTCTGAGGATCAGCAGGCACCGGTTCACAGCCCGGTGTGTCTATGCGCTGCGGCGGGATATAAGGCAGGGCAGGTTGAGCCATGCTTCATCCAAAAATCAAAAATTTAGATTATTTTTTGTAGTCCCATGCATGCTTCCCTGCCTCAAGATCGGAACGGATCTCGGACACGCGCTTGTCAGAAAGCTTGTAGAAGATAAGCGGGATACAGGAAATGATGGCGATGATCGCCGGCAGCATGTTGACCATGAAGTTGATACCCATCTTGGTGGATGC
>CAMNGN010000024.1 GCA_946538475.1 uncultured Blautia sp. | reverse complement strand
TTCGGCAGTAGATGCCGGACCTCTTTATTGATTGTTGGTATTTTATTTAAAATAACACCAATAAAAGCGACCTGGAGAATCTGATCCTGAAGCTTAATATGGATGCTTCTAACAACTACAAGGACAATGCCCAGGATGATTTCCGCCGCCTGAAAGCGCGTTTTGACGAATTGAAGGCTGCCGGTAAGCTAAATGCGAAACAATTGGCTCATTGGTAAAAAAACTTTACCGGCGGGGAACCCCATTGCTTTTGCCGGTAATTCATCAGGTTAGTGTATGGCCTTTGCTGTATTTATGGTATAATTAAAGTAAATATCACGAATAATGTAAACTGAGCTCAGGCATTCCTTGAAAGGGTGCCCGGAGAGGAGGTCGCCATGAAAACAGCGATCAGGAAGATGATTGCCCTGTGTCTGCTGCCTGTGTGTATTTTTACCGGGTGTACATCACGGCAGGAAAAGACTGTACAGCAGACAAGCACAGAACCGGATACCTCAAAATTTCTCGTTGCTGTAGAGGATGAACCGGATACAGTGGATTTTCAATGCACTTCTATCCACTATACAATCGCACAAAATGTGTTCAACCGTCTGGTTGAGATGGAAAATAATGCTGAAGGAGAGAGTGAAATCCTGCCTTCGCTCGCTGAATCCTGGCAGATCTCGGATGATGGAAGAACCTACACCTTCCATCTGCTTGATAATGTCCGATTCAGCAATGGTTCGGAGCTGACCTCATCAGATGTAGAGTATACCTTCATTCGTTTGCTGACCCATCCGAATTCCTGCAACAGAGATATCGCGGATAATATTCTTGGCGCGGAAGCACTGGAGAAGGGGCAGGCGAACACTCTTGAAGGTTTTAAGATTCTGGACGACCTGGATTTTGCCATCACCCTGGAGAAGCCCTTCGGGGCGTTCTTGGCGTGCCTGTCGATGCCGGGTGCGTCCATTCTGGATAAGGAAACTACGGAGGAAGCCGGTGACCGTTTCGGGAAGGACCCGGAATGGACGATCGGGACGGGATCGTTTATCCTTTGGAAATGGAACCCGGGTGAAGGGTTCCTGCTCACCGCAAACCCGGACTGCCGGCTGGGAGCACCTCACGTAGAGGGTCTTGACCTGCGCTTTATCACCGATTCCAAGGAAATACGCAGGATGTTTGAAAGAGGCGAAATAGATATACTGGATCTGGATGAGGTGGGCAATTCCGCGGAGTTTTTCTACCACGGGGATATTTATCAGGACAGGTTATATCAGGTTCAGCGTATCGGCATTACCTATATCGCCCTGAATGAGTCTATCGCACCGCTTAACGACGTTCGTGTACGCAAAGCCATGCAGCTTTCACTGAATCGTGCCGTTCTTCTGACTGCAGTCTATGGCGGTCGGGGGAATGTGGAGAACGGTATCTATCCGCATGGATTGTACGGCTTTAATCCCGATCTGCCGGAAATCCCCTATGATCCCGACAGCGCTAAGAGTATGCTGACCGAAGCGGGCTATCCGGATGGCTTCGATCTGACGATAAGCGTCAATTCCGCTTCAACACGCTGGGAACTGTCTGTGCTTAGACTGGCAGCTTCCATGTGGGAGAAGATAGGCATACATGCGAGTATTGATGTAATTAACGAAAGTGAATTCATGCGCCTTCGCAAAGATGGAAAGCTGGCGTGCTATACTGCGCTTTGGACGGCAGATTACAACGACCCGGACAACTTCATCTATACATTCTTTGGGAACAGGGAGAACACGACCTTCCGGAGCCTTTGCTATTCACGGGAGGATGTGATGGAACGGGTGCGGAAGGCCCGGACTATGGCCGATCCTGAGGAACGCATACAGGAATATAGAGATCTGGAACGGATCATCGTACAGGAAGATGCAGCATGGATCCCTCTCTTTTCCAGACAGCGTTATTATGTCACATCAAAGAGGGTTCAAGAGCTAACTTCCTCCTGGAATGGTTCGGTAAAGAACATGTATCGAGAAGTGGCAATTGATGAGAGTAATTCCACCGCCGCACACGGGAAGGGGGAATCATAATGCGTTCGATTCGCACAACGATCACGGCAATCACTATCGTGGCGATTCTTACGAGTATCCTTTCTGTCTTTGCCGCAAGCTTCCTGATCATTCGCAACGAGACAGATCAAAGCTCCGTTGCCGTGATGAATCTTATCGACCGGGATACACAGAAATCTCTGGAAAAATATTTTGAGAGCATAGAGCAGTCCGTAGAAATTGCTGCCAACATTGCTGTTGACGAGCTGGACAGCATTTTTCTGGTAGAATGCGGGGCGATCACAGCCGGAACAGAGACTGTCGTCCGGACGGATGAACAGATTGCAGCTCTTAACCGGTATGTGGACGGCTACTGCAGGAAGCTTCAGGAATTCTTCGCCGGTGTTGCTGATTATACTCAGGGCGTGACGGCATATTACTATTACATCGACCCGGGAATCACCATAGATCAATGCGGCTTTTACTACATGAAAAAGGGAAAAACCGGGTTTATCGAGCAGCCTCTGCAGGATATACAGCACCTGGCGCAGTCGGATACCTTGAATGCTACCTGGTATGAAACAGCTATTGAAAAAGGACGCCCTGCCTGGATAGGACCGTACAGAGAAGCTGCAGGGAATGCAGAGTGGATCTGCTCGTATTTTGTACCGATATATAAATCCGGAATGCTGATCGGAGTAATGGGGATGGACATTCCGTGTGAAACGCTGGTAGCTCAGATCAGCGGCATTCACGTATACGATTCGGGCTATGTATGCCTTGCGGACACGGAAGGGCGTGTGATCTATCACCCGGATCTTTCCATATCCGGCAATCTGAACGAGCTTGGCCTCAGTATATCCTCTGAGATACTCCAAACCGATAATAGCGGAGACACTTTAATTCGCTACACCAAAGATGGAGAAGAGAAACAGATGTCTTTCTCCACAATGTCCAATGGCATGAAGCTGATCAGTGTCGCGCCTGCCCGGGAGATCAATGCATCCCGGACCGGACTGATAAGAGCTATTCTGATCATTTCGGTGGCAGTCATCATCATCTTTGTAATCATGACACTGCTTATCATGCGGGTTATCACCAATCCGCTGAAGCAGCTGACGGATGCCTCCCGCAAGCTGGCCGATGCGGATTATGATGTGGATCTGAATTATCGGGGAAAAAATGAGATCGGAACCCTGACCGATGCATTTACGCGGATGAGAGATCAGATCCGGCACAGTATTGATGATCTGAATCATCAGCTCAACCACGATAAGCTGACAGATCTTCCTAATATGAGGCACTTTTTTGCCCTTGCCGAAACGGCGAGAAAGCAGCTGCTTTCGGAAGACCTGAAGCCTGTCATGCTCTATTTCGATATTATCGGATTGAAGAGTATCAACAGGCAGTACGGCTTTGAAATGGGCGATCGGGTAATTTTGAACTTCGCGGAAATTCTGGCCCGGCAGTTCGGACATGATCGGGTTTGCCGATTCAGTGAGGATCATTTTGCGGCGGTATCGGACGAAGAACATGTCGAAAATGACCTGGGGACCGTTCTGCAGGCCTGCGAAGCTGCCAACAACGGGAAACGTCTGGCAGTTCGTATCGGTGTATATCCTGACTCCATAGAGTCAATTGACGTAAACCTCGCCTGTGATCGCGCCAAGTTCGCCTGTGATCAAAAGAAGGGAGAACTTGAGTCCGGCATCACTTATTATGACGAAGTAATGCTGAAAAAAGGAGAAATGTATACTTATATCATCCATAACCTGGACAGAGCTCTGTCCGAGGGATGGGTAAAGGTATATTATCAGCCGATCATTCGCACTGCAAATGGCATGGTTTGCGATGAAGAAGCGCTGTCCCGTTGGATCGACCCTGTTCTCGGATTCATTTCTCCCGGGGAGTTTATTCCTGCGCTGGAGGAATCCAAGCTGATCTATAAACTCGATCTCTATGTCGTGGATCAGGTGCTGGAGAAGATGAAAAAGCAGGTCGAGGCCGGCTTTCCGCCGGTGCCGCAGTCCGTCAACCTGTCCCGCATGGACTTCATAAGCTGCGATGTAGTGGAGGAGATCCGCCGCAGAGTGGATGGAGCGGGAATCAGCCGGTCTATGATTACCATAGAAATAACGGAAAGTGTGATCGGCGGGGATTTTGATTTCATGAAGGAGCAGGTTTCCAGGTTCCGTCAGCTGGGTTTCCCTGTATGGATGGATGATTTCGGAAGCGGCTATTCCTCACTGGACGTGCTGCAGCAGATCCATTTCGATCTCATCAAATTCGATATGCGCTTCATGGAGAGGTTTGATGAGGGCGACGAGAGCAGGATCATCCTGACGGAGCTGATGAACATGGCTATTGCTCTGGGAACAGAAACCGTGTGCGAAGGCGTGGAACAGCTTGAACAGGTGGAATTTCTGCGGGAGATTGGCTGTACGAGGATACAGGGGTACTACTACGGAAAGCCTCTTCCCTTTGAGGGCATTATTGCGCTGACGGAAATCGGAACTGCTCCGGTTTACGAAAACCCGGATGAAGCAGATTACTATTCCTCGATCGGGCGTATCAACCTGCATGACCTGACTGCTTTTGCCAAGGAGGAAGACGAGTCTCTTAACCAGTATTTCGACACACTGCCAATGAGTATAATAGAGGTCACCGGGACGAAAGCGCGGTTCAACCGCTGCAACCGTTCCTACCGGGATTTCCTGGAATGTACTATAGGTGTTAACTATAGTACGGAAGAGATCGACTGTGAGAATCTTCCCGCAGAGCCCGGAACGGCAGTATTCAGAACGATCGTACAGTGTGCTAAGGATGGAAACAGGGTAATAACAGATGATAAAGTGAATGAAGATACGGTGGTTCATACATTCATACGCCGTGTGGCTGTTAACCCGGTTACCGGGACCTCGGCTATCGTTTTGGTAATATTAGCGGTCATAAAAGAAGAGAGCAGCGGGACGAATTACAGCCGGATGGCCAGGGCTTTTGCGGCAGATTATATTGATCTGTATTACGTGAATCTCGAAACAGAACAGTTCATTAAATACAATCCTGATTCATATCGGGAAGATCTTGCCTTCGAAAGACATGGGACGAACTTCTTTGCCGAATCCCGCAAAGAGGCTATGACACAGCTGTACAAGGATGACAGGGAGTCTTTTGTGAAGGCTTTCACCAGGGAGAATGTACTCAGCGCTCTGGACGGCGATGGAAAGTTCAAATTGTCCTATCGGCTGACAATGAACGACAATCCTGTCTACGTAGAGATGAAGGCTGTGCGTATGCCGGGCGATAACTCTCACATTATCGTCGGCGTCAGCAACGTGGACGCGCAGATGAGGGAAAAAGAATCCCTGTCACGGCTTCAGGCAGAAAAAACCATATATTCTCGTGTCATTGCGCTCACACAGGGCTTTATATGCATCTACACCATTGATCCTGACACGGGTCGTTACGTGGAATACAGAGCAAGCAAAGATTATGCCGGACTTGGCATTCCTACCAAGGGAGAGGATTTCTTCGCGCAGGCTCAAAAGGAAGCACTGCGAGTTGTCTATCCTGAGGATCTGCCGAAATTCCAGATGCTGATCACTCGGGAAAACATTCTGGAAAAGGTTCAGAAAACCGGTGTTTATTCCTTCCAATACAGGCTTATGATGGATGGAGAACCACGGTTTATGAGCCTCAAGGCTGCGCTGGTAAAAGAACAGGACAGACCGGTGCTGATTATCGGTGTGAATGATATTGATGCGCAGATGAAGCATGAACAGGCGTATGAACGGCAGCTGTCCTCCGCCCGCAGAGAGGCCAGGCTTGATGTACTCACGGGTGTGAAAAACAGGTCGGCCTATGAAAGCATGTCTGAGATGCTGGCCCGTCAGGATACTATTCGCTATGCGATCGTTATCTGCCGCGTATACGGGCTTGAGTGGGTCAATGAATCACAGGGGCGTGCTGCGGGTGATCAGCTGATTCGCGATGCATGCTCTGTCATCTGCCGAACATTCAATCACAGCCCGGTATTCCGCGTTGAGGGAGATCGATTCGCGGTTATTGCCGAGGGGCATGATTACGAGCACATCGACGAGCTGATTGCGGAGCTGGAGGAGATCAACCGCAAGAACAGAGAAACCGGCGGTGTGGAGGTACCCTGCGGTATGGCAAAATATAATGGAACAGAAAGCGTGACATCCGTGTTCGACAGAGCGGAGAAACTTTGCGGATAAATGAACAGGAGTTGAACTATGCTCTAATTATAAGACATGGAAAAACAGAACTGAGCTCCTCTCCGGGAAAGAGAGCGCGGTGGGAAAGCGTACAAAGGCCCTGTCCTCGCATGAGGACGGGGCCTTTTAATGTTGGAATTGCACTCACCGAGAGTACTGTTTTGAACTGTTGACCACGTTGCATATTCTCCTCATCGTTTAAATCTGCGTTTTGCCATAGATGGTCAAGTCATACAGAAAATCATCAAGAATCGCCGCACGTAGTCGCCCTGTTTGCGCTATGTAATAAATACTTCTTGATTCTACAAAACCTCTTATGGATTAATTCTTCTTGCTGCAGTACAATATAACCGGAGAGGCAGGTGATCATTGTGGCACGACTTCCTATCATTCACAGAACAGAAAAAGTGAGAGAGTTGATCGGAAACATAAAAGAAGGAGGAATCGTGTATGTTTCCTCTTTTTTCTATAGCGGGAAAACGATCCTGCTGGATCAGCTTTGCGAAATCTGGGACGGACCGATCCTCCGCTTCAACTCAAGGAAGGATGATTGGACTGCCTTCAAAGAGAGCATTGCCGAAGCCAAAGACTTTCTCCTTGTTATTGACAACGTAGATAACCTATCTGAATCGATATCAGAAGAGTTGTCGGAGATGCTTAGCAGCCTTCCGAAGAGACAACATGCTGTTCTTGCCGGCAGAGCGCAGCTTCCGGCGAAGCTCGACAAACAGTGTTTGATTGGCAATATCGTTGTAATGGGCAGGGATTATGTCATGTTCGACGAAGAGGAGATCATTCAGCTTTTTCTGGAGTATGGGATAGAACTTGTTCCTGCAGAAGTCAGGATGATCCTTGACAGATTGTGGGGATGGCCATATGGTCTGCATATTCTTGCACAGAAGATTCTGAGACATGACAACGAATCTTTTCATTTGCTGATCGATGAAACCAGATTGGAAATCAGGCGAGTAGTGGTTTCCGATGTGTTTCGAACTTTTCCGGAATATGAAAGGCAGTTCTTGTATGATCTGGCTCTGTTTGAAAGCCTTTCCGGAGATTTGGCCCGGACATTGACAGGAAGAAATGATGCTCCCCAAATTATGGAGGACATCGCAAAGAAATCATATATGCTGCTGCAAGGCAGGGAACGAAGATTTTTGTTTATTCCCATTGTGAGGCAGGCACTTTATGACGAGATGCGAAACCTTTACAGTATGGACTATATACATGGGCAGTATAAAAAAGCAGCTTTGTACTATGAAAAGGAAGGTGAGATTCCGAAGGCCATTTCCTGTTACAAACAGCTGGGCGATGTAGATAAGATCATTGAGCTGCTGATTGGTGCTGCCTATAATCGGCCTGCAGATGGCAATTGTGTGAATCTCAGAGAAGGATATTCCTTGCTCACAAAAGAGACGATCCTTACACATCCGGAGCTGATCAAAGGAAAATGCGAGATCGAGAGCCTCCTGGGACATGCCGAGCAAAGCGCCGGATGGTACAACGAGCTTGAGAGGTTTATCAGGCGGACAGATTCTTCAGATGTACAGCACAAAACAGCGGAAGAGATGAAGGCTTATCTTGACTTGTCTCTTTCCTGGTTCGGAACCGGACATATACTGAAAAAGCTCCTTGCAGCAGCCAAAAATCCCGGATTAAGGAGTTCGGTTTTATGGAAAAACGGTTTCAATGTTGCCGGGAACAGCACAAGTCTGATGAATGGCGGCCTTGATTTTTGTCGGTGGGTACCTCACGGGCGGAATATCTATCGGCTGTTCAGAATCCCTGTGGAAACGGCCTTGGGCCCCGGAGGGAGAGGCGTGGCGGATATCGCGATCGCGGAGTATGAGCTGGAGACAAACCTTGACGGGGATTATTCTGCAGCAATGACAAAAATCCGGGAAGGAATACAACGAGTTACGGATAATCCGGAAATGCACTATGCTGCTGTTGGAATCCAAGGAAGGATTGAAGCGGCAAGGGGAAATGCGGAAGAGGCAATCCATATGATGGACAATGCGATCAGGTCTTTGCCGGAACAGCATCCAAAAAGATTGGAAAAGAATCTCATCGTGTTCAGACATTGGCTGATGCTTCTGCAAGGAGAGGTTTACGCTGCTCGTAACTGGGCCGAAACGGAAGCACCTGATGAGACCGGTGAATTTATCATTCTGGACAGATATAGTTACATGCTTAAATTACGTATGTACATTATTCTTGGAAAGAGGAAAAAGATTCCGTTTCTTACCACGATTCTAAGGCAGTATTTTACAAGCTATGACAGACCTTATATGCTGATCCGGCTCAATCTGCTGGAAGCTGTTGATCACTATCGCAACGGAGAAAAGGCGTGGCGGGACAGAATGGCTGAGGCATTAAAGCTGGCAAAGCAATACAGCCTGGCACGGGTGATAGCGGATGAAGGCATGGCGATCATTGACATGCTGAACGAAATGGAACTTTCGGATGAACCCTGGGAGAGGGGAGTTCTGGAACTGACGCGTCGTCAGGCAGCTAATTATCCCGGCTATATGAAGCAGATGGCTGTCAAACCGGCTTTTACCGATCGGGAATATCAAGTCTATTCCTTGCTGATCGCCGGGTATAAAAATGCAAAAATAGCGTCTATATTAAATATAAAGGAACGGACAGTGAAGCATTTTTGCCGCCTGATCTATCAGAAGCTCGGTGTTACAACGAGAGCAGAAGCCTTAAACCGGGCAGCAGAGTTGGGGGATATCCGATAGTGACTGTACCAAAGTACAGTATGAAGTAAAAACGAAGAGAGGTATAATGAGTTTGCTTACAAAATAACATAGCTGTTTGAAAGGAGAGTTATACCCTATGAAAAAGTTTTTACTGGCAGCCATGACATTAAGCATAATGATGAGCGGTACTGCAGTCTTTGCTGAGGAGCCTGCAGAAGAGACTGTTGCAGAAGAAACTGCGACAGAGGAGACCACGGAAGAAGAGACGACCGAAGAAGGGACGAACTCCTTGAATTGGGAGGATGTTGAACCTATTCTTGAGGCAGGAGAAGTGAACGGAGATTTCCACACCTTTGACGAGATCGACGTAAAGATCTGGCTTCCGGAAGGCTGCGACCCGGTTGAACTTACAGATGAAGATAAAGAAAACGGATATATCGGTTATTTCATGCCGGAGGATGAGTCCGCTGCTGTAGCTGTTGTTTACGTTGATGTCAACGGAATGTCTCTTGAGGAATATGCCGAATATCTGGCTTCGGAAGATGATGTGGCTGAGGTGGAAGCAGGCACGGTAAATGGCTTCCCCTGCGTTACCTACAAGATGCCGGAAAACGACAGTATGAATATTACTTTCACAACAGAAGCAGGCTACGCCCTTGAGGTTACCTGTACACCTGCGTCTGAAGAAAATGCAGAGTTGGTTTGGGGAGTGGTAATGGCTTCGATTCAGTCGGCTTCCTGATTTCGATGATTATGAAACAGGCTTAAAAAGGCCCTGTCCTCGAAAGAGCCGCGAAATCGTCGACGGTACTGATGGTAGCTTTTCTTGACGGAAGCGATGGACATATTTTAATTTGAACAATGCAGTTATTGCCCGAGGGAGCAGAAACGCTTCACCTCGGGCTTTTCTTACGTAGAGCTAAGGGAAGGACATAACATCCGCGATCCTTTGTTATATCGATTGCGGACGTTTTTTTAAGTTTACATATTCAGTGCGTTGATGATCTCCGGAAGCTGTGCATCCACGGTGTCGTTATCCAGCTGGCAGGTGCCGGCGTTTTTGTGCCCGCCGCCGCCATACTTCAGGCAGAGGGCTCCGATATCTGCGTCTGATGTTTTATTTACGATGGATTTACCGATCATGACAGCCGTGTTCTGCTTCTTAAAGCCCCATGCCACATGAATAGAGATCTGTGTATCGGGAAAAAGAGCATAGATCATGAAACGGTTGCCGGCGTAGATGACTTCCTGATCGCGAAGATCCAGGACGACCACTTTGTCATATACCTTGGCGATCTTTAGAAGCTGCTCCTTAAAGAGTTCTGCCTGTTCAAAGTAAAGATCCACCCGTTCTTTAACATCCGGGAGCTCCAGGATCTCATCCACGGAATGATCCATGCAGTAGTCGATGAGCTGCATCATCAGATCATAATTGGAGATGCGGAAATTGTGGAAACGGCCCAGCCCCGTGCGGGCATCCATCAGATAGTGGAGAAGGACCCAGCCGCTTGGATTCAGGATCTCATCGATCGTAAAATCCGCGCTGTCGCCTTTGTCCACTGCCGTAAGCAGCTCATCGGAGAGGGTGGGGAACGTTTCCTTCCCGCCATAATAGTCGTAGACGACTCTTGCAGCGCTGCGGGCGTTGGGATCGATGATCAGCTTCCCGTTGGTTTCGGTTGCTTTCAGGCGGTCGATCTCGGATTCGTGATGGTCGAAGGCAATCTCAACCCGGGGATCATAGGGGAGGTTGGTTGTGATATCATTTTTGGAAAGTTCGATCTTCCCGTCCTGTACATCCTTGGGATGGACAAATTTGATATCATTTATCATTCCAAGGCTCTTCAGCATCATCGCACAGGCGAGGCCGTCAAAATCACTTCTGGTAACAAGGCGATACCGGTTGCTCATGGTAATTCCTCCTTTATGATGTCTTTTGTAATCATTTTATCATGAAAAAGGAGGGTTTTAAACACTTTTTTGTTGAATATGACATAATTTATCCGGCTTACGGTAAGATAAGGGGACAGTTCCTTCTCGTTTGCATCGGTTTGCATCAGTTGAAATATCAGATAAATCCATATGCTGTAAGGATTTACCCGAAAATGATCGGTTGACTCGCAGAAGAATAGGTCGTTTATAATTTTACTCGCTTTTTTGCTGATCTTATGGTAAAATGTACTAAAAGCTTTGATGAAAGAACAAAAGAAGTAGTGCATTTTCAGCCCGATGTCCTCCCTGAGTGCACCCTCTTTCACTTGCGTGGGAAAGAATAAAGACCGATTAGCAAGACAAAAGAATTATCCCATGTTTTGAAAGGAGTCAAAAAAGTATGAACAGTGACGTCCTATCTGCATTTGGTATATTTCAATTCACCTTCCTGTTGCTGGATATCTATATTCTTGCCAGAACAGGACGTGATATCACCCGAAGGGATGAGAAAACCTGGTTCGGTGCGCTTATTGTCACGCATATGCAGTATCTGGTATGCAACACGCTCTGGACCTTACATGAATATGACGCGATTCAGCTTCCGCGGATCGTCCTGATGATAGTATGTTCGGTGAGCCTCTGGTCGGTGACCAACTGTGCTGCTTCGTTTTTCCTGTTTGTGATGGAGAGGAGGATGCTGAAGTTCTTTCAGACTCCCTCAGGACGCCGGATCAGACAGATTCCGGCATGTATTATCACGATACTGATCGTACTGAATCCCTGGACCGGGTTGGTGTTTACATTGAGTCCGGAAGGATATTTTGTCCATGAGGTGCTGTATTTGCCGACGCTCGTGCTGGCGGCCATGTATCTTCTGGCAGTGGTTTTCGTGGCTGCTGCAAGCGCGGTACAGACACGCACGTCATACGCCCGTCAGGCCGACATTACGCTCGCCGGTTCGGTTCTTCTGATCATTCTCTATATTGTGGTGGACAGCTTTATGCAGAAGGCCTCAATCCTTCCCGTTGCTGTATTTGCGGTGATCATGCGGATCTTTATCTTCCTGCAGGAGTCAAACATCAACTCTGATGCGCTGACCGGAATGAATAACCGGCGTAAGGCGGAAGAGTACCTGTCGGAACAGTTGACTCATGTTACGGTGGCACATCCACTTTATCTTTATATTGGAGATCTGAACAATTTCAAGATGATCAATGACATCTACGGTCACATAGAAGGCGACGCGGCCCTGGTATGCTGCAGTATGGCACTGAAGCGCACGATCGGGAAGTATAGCGGCTTCGCGGCAAGGTTCGGCGGGGATGAATTCCTGATGTCCCGGAAGCCTGACAGAAGCGTCGATCCCGAGCGTGATCCCGAAGCCCTCATCCGGGACCTTTCGGTTCTCCTCACCGAGCTCTCGCAGGACAAGCCCTATCAGCTTGCCATGACTGTCGGCTATGTGGAGTGCACCGATCCGAGCATACCGCTTAATGAATATATCAAGCAGGCAGACCGGATGCTATATGAACGAAAAGCCAGGCTTCGCGTCGGGCGATGAAATGTGGAACGGGGGACGGTTCCTCATAAATCCGGGAATATAAAAATAAGACTGTCGACTAACTTTTTTTGTTAGTACGACAGTCTCATTTATATCAGTTTCCAGTTGCTATTCTCTACCGACAGCTCAGCAACTTCGGCTCCATCTGTGGCAAAGAATCCACCGTCTGTGACGACAAATCTTCCGTCATCTGTACGGGAAACTTTTACTGATGCTTTATCTCCATAAAAATCAAAGGTTAATAACATTTCTGCTTCATCTTCTGTTGACTGTACATGAATCTTCAGCTTCTCGCCCAGACTTCCGGTGTAATCAATATCCTGATACTTTGTATAGGATGTTTCATCAATTACGGATGCTTCAGATACTGTCGCGTTTGCTGCCATCGCGGGCGGAAAAGCCAGGGTAAGTGCGGTCATTAATATTGCCATGTTTTTCTTCATTACTAATTCCTCCTTCAACAGGAATCTGTTTTTTTTGTCTTTTTGTTCTGTACGATATGCATATTAGCCCTGATATTTAAGGGATAACAGATGCTATATTGACATGTATTCGGTAGATATTGACATTTTGGCGAAATAAGTGTGAACTGAGGGTATGGACATCTTCGTTTGGCGGGTGAGTGTCGCCCGGGGAATCTGACGCTGTAAATCTATGCGGAAATCCATGTGGGCGTATGGGAAATTCGCCTCGTGGAATCCTGCGTTATAGCTCTTTGTGGAAATTCATGCAGGCGTATGATATAATTTGGAAAAGTCGGACAATGAAAGATCGTGATCTTTCTGACAGCCGCTTTCCTGATCCGTATACCGGTAGCATATCTGATGAGAAAATATATAGGCACATTGTTTTCAATTGGCCTGGGAATCCCCTTTTCTACCGTGTATCAGATCATCATTTGTTTTGTGTACTATTATAGAGTGGTGAACCGGGGGACCGCCCCCCGGTTATAAGGATGAAAAATGGATGCAAGAGACACACTGAAAAAATATTTTGGATATGATTCATTCAAACCCGGCCAGGAGGAGATCATCGATGCGATACTGGAAGGGAGAGATGTGCTGGCGATCATGCCGACCGGCGCGGGAAAATCGATATGCTATCAGGTTCCGGCGATGCTGCTTCCGGGAATCACGGTCGTTATTTCGCCGCTGATCTCGCTCATGCAGGATCAGGTAAAGGCGTTGAACGAAGCGGGAATCCATGCCGGGTATATCAACTCGTCGCTGACGGAAGCGCAGATTTCAAGGGCATACGGAAACGCCATGCTGGGTGCATACAAGATCCTGTATGTTGCTCCCGAGCGTCTGGAAAGCTTTGATTTTATAGATTTCACCGAGCGGGTCGACATTTCGATGGTGACGGTCGATGAGGCTCACTGTATCTCTCAGTGGGGGCAGGATTTCAGGCCGAGTTACCTGAAAATCGTGGAATTTATAGACCGCCTGCAAACCAGACCTGTGGTAAGCGCATTTACCGCCACGGCCACGGAAGAAGTAAAGACGGACATTTCCTGCGTCCTCAAACTTCGGACGCCTAAGACCGTCGTCACCGGTTTTGATCGTGAAAATCTCTTCTTCGATGTTCAGACGGTCAAAAAAAAGGATGACTATGTGCTGGACTATATAAGAAAGCATCCGGACGACAGCGGCATCATTTATTGCGCAACGCGAAAAAATGTAGATACATTGTACGAGCTGTTGTCCGCAGAAGGCGCAGCGGTTGCCAGATACCACGCGGGAATGGGCAATTTAGACCGTAAAGTCAGCCAGGACGATTTCATCTATGACAGACGCCCGGTCATCGTTGCAACGAACGCTTTCGGAATGGGCATCGACAAATCTAACGTCAGATATGTCATCCATTACAATATGCCGCAGAGCATGGAAAACTATTATCAGGAAGCCGGCCGTGCGGGGCGTGACGGTGAGCAGGCGCAGTGCATTCTGCTGTTTTCACCGCAGGATATCATGATCAACAAATTCCTGCTTGAACACAAAGACTTTACGGAGATTCCCGACGAAGATGTCGAACTGATCATGGAGCGTGATGCCAAACGGCTTCAGATCATGGAACAATACTGCAAAACCACCGGCTGCCTGCGTAATTACATCCTCGATTATTTTGGGGAAAAACGCAGCGAACCCTGCGACAACTGCGGAAACTGTCAGCGGGAATTTTCAGAGATCGATATGACCGACGATGCAAAACAGGTCATCAACTGTGTCTGGGAGACGAGAGGAAGGTATGGCCTGAATATTGTACTGGGTACGCTCCTTGGCGCGAACAGAGCAAGGCTCAGAGAACTTGGTACAATACATTACAAAACGTATGGAGTGCTCAAGAAATACTCGGAGGATGAACTTCGCGTCCTGGTCAATCAGATGATCATGGAAGGCTATCTTTACCAAACCGCAGAAAAATACAGTGTGGTCCGTCTGGGAAATATAGCTCCGCTGAAAGATCCGGATACACGTGTTCTGATCCGCACGATCAAGGAAAAAGAGCCCGAACGAAAGATTGGCAAAGATCATAAGAAGAGAACAGACGTTCTTACGAAAGCAGGCTATAATCTCTTTGACGATCTGCGAAAGCTTCGTCTTACGATCGCCCATGAAGAAGGGCTGCCTCCGTACATCATTTTCAACGATAAGACACTTGTCGATATGAGTGCGAAAGCACCGCAGGATAAAGAGTCGATGCTGGAAGTATCCGGCGTCGGTGAGGCGAAATTCAATAAGTATGGCAGCAGGTTTATCGAGGAGATAACCGGATTTAAAGAAGCCAATCCGGGTGCGGTTACCGGCTTTATCGACGACACGGAAGACGCAGACACACAGGAAAAAACGAAGCCTGAAAGAAGGCGTAAAAAAGAAAAGCAACCCAAACAACCATTCCGCCTTAATCCGGGTGATGGCGATAATTTTGTATATAAGGACCTTTATGTGGTGACCGAGATAAAAGATGAGCTGAACAGGATCACGACTGCGGAAAACGTAAAACAAATCTTTGGGACAGATATTTTCAGGGTGCTGACACAGATGGGGTATGTGGAAGAAAAGTACGTTAACGGCCGAACGTATCAGACACAAACAGCGCTTGGCCTCTCCAAAGGAATTACTTCGGTGGAGAAAGAAGCCAAGTCAGGGACTGTTTATACCATATTGATGTATCCGCCCGAGATTCAGAAAGAGATCGTGGAGTATTATGGAACGGGGGACGGTTCCTCGTTCCACAATGAATGAGAGAAGAAGGAGCGAAACGAGAAATCGCCCTATGCCTGAAAAAGAAAAAAGTGGAACGAGGAACCGTCCCCCGTTCCATGATAGGAGTAGCAACCTCTATGAACAAAGATAACGAAAAGAGACAGTCTACCATTATAGAACGTATCATAGACATCGCCTGCCTCATCGCCTCCAACGGGATTTTGTTCCTGCTCCCACAAAAAATAGACTTTTGGTTTTATCTACTGTTTGGCGTTTCGGCGTTCCTGTTTTGCGTCGGCTTTTTCAGACTGGGGTTTACGTTTAACCGGCCTGCCGGACAAAAAGGGACCATTCTCATCGGGATATTGTTTATTGTGCTTGGGATTGCGGTGAACACGCTCGCTATTTCCGGTATTTATCGGGAAGGTGGCAGCGGAAGAAGCATTACCATCGCCACTCTGCTCCTGATAGAAGCGCTCCTTTTCTTTGCCATAGCGGGAAGCAGTGCAGAAACACCGGGATCACAATGGAAGATTTCTGTTGTGTTCCGCATAGCAGCCGTCATAGTTGTTATTCTTGGAATTGTCCCGGCAGTTAAGGCCGGCTTTACTGAAAAATCGATCATTACCGGTACAATGCTTCTCATCGAGGCTATCGCCCTGTGGGCTATGGGGGCCGGAAATAATCCGTTCAACACGTTTACATCCGAGATTCAGACGGTTCCGGGGATGAAAGCTCCGATCGAACAGATTTGCCGGGATTTTTCGGAAGTCGAAACACAGCTGGGATATCCGTGGACCGGAAAGATCAAATCGATAAAGGAAGACGCGCTCATATATGGACCGCTAAAAGACGGATTCTGTGTGTATGGCTACTATCAATTTGGGAAGTTTTACGTGTCGGGAAGCGAGAATCCGTTATTCCCGAATCCTGAAGATGCAACAGGCCATATTTCACCGGAGATTCCCGACAGCACCGGAACGTTGCTTTCGAGGGTCGATCTGCCGGAAGCCTATGCCCATATGTTTGCGACATATGCAGAAACCGGAAAAAGACAATGGACCACAAAATTTTCGCATAAATCAAAAGAGGAAGAATAAAATGGAAATCAGAAAATGTGATCAGTGCGGCGGAAACCTGGAACGTCTGCGTATTCAGAAGGCATGGAGATGTCCTTTTTGCGGTGCAAGGTTCGAAGAAGAAAACCGGGAGGATAAGGCGGCTTCGGCAGATTACTTTGGATTGAACGAAGAAGTATTTCTGCTCGAAAACGACCTTTCAAAAGTCATGAAAAAAGCCGGAGGCTCCGGCTGCATCCGGTCCATCGTCCATTGCATGAGTACTTTTGAAACTGCGGCTCAGGTTGAAGAGTATATGCTTAAAAAGATGCCTTTTTCGGATGATATTTCCATGAAAGGTACTCGAGAGGAGCAGATCGAAAAAGCCATGGGCGTGTTAGAGCAGGTTATGGATGCGGATGAGCGCGTGATCGTCTATGGAAATAAAGGCATTTTCTCAAAAGGAAAAGAATACTTTGCGATTACAGATAAGCGAAGCGTTTTTGTGAAAAAGAAGGACGTGAAAACGGTCGCACATGAGGATGTGGATTCGTTGAAAATCGAGGATTGCGGAAACTGTTATATCAATGGGGACTATGATCAGGGTATCGTCAATCTTGATGGAAACGGGAAATTTCAGGGTGCGATCATCGCATTGATCTGCATGCTCTCCTTTGAGGCTGTGCCGGACAGGGGCCTGATCCGGTTAGTAGACTGAAAC
>CAMNGN010000023.1 GCA_946538475.1 uncultured Blautia sp. | reverse complement strand
TAATCCGCATATAATCATTCTATAGATTTCGCGCTAAATAGTCAAGTTGATTTCACACAAAGAAAAGAAATAAATCATTATTCGCGGTCCGGTTCTCCCTTCCCGTCTCGCATCAGTCCTCTCGCCTCAGATGTATCAGGCTGTGAACCGGTACCTGCTGATCCTCAGAGCCAACCGCCTAAGAAAGACTAAGTTTCCGCTCAGGAGAGCCTTCGCGGAAAAGTCTTTCTAAGACGTTTGTCTCTTCGGGCAGGCACAACGGTTCACAGCCTGATACATCTGAGGCGAGAGGGCTGATGCGAGACGGGAAGGGAGAATCGGACCTTGAAAATAGTCCCAAGCGACAGAAAGTGCACCGCCATGGCGGTGCACTTATAGTCAGCCGTATTTGTTATAATTATTTGCCGCGTTTTTTGCCTGTTCCGCGGCCGGTATTGAGAACAAGGTGTCTCGGAAGACCGTTGACCATGATCGGCTGGTAATCGCCCTGGATGAGCGGACGGATGTAGTCGATAAAGTCTTCTGTCACGTAGTTGCCCTCTTTGTTCACCCAGCTGCGCGGAACGAGCTTCTCCTCGTTTGCGATGCGGTGTACGTCGTAGATTCCGGTTGCAGACATGTACGGATCGTCGGAGATACGGTCGATGACGACCATCTTGCCGGTGTCGCCTTCGTCTGCTGCCTTAACAGCAGCACCACCGACCATGAATGCCTCGTCGATGTCGACGCGGGAAGCCATATGAGAAGCACTTCTCTGCAGAGTGGAAAGCTCCACTGCTCTTGTCTTGCAGCCGATCTCGCCCTGCAGGAAGTTTGCCAGATAAGTGGCGGTTCCGGTAAGCTGTTTGTGGCCGAATGCATCGACATAGTCGCCCATGCTGCCGAGTTCGCCTACGTAACGGCCGTCAGCAAGCTTAATGCCTTCGGAGACGGCGATCACGATGGAGGATTTCTTTTTCAGCAGTTCTTTCACTTTCTCGAGGAATTTATCCACGTCAAAAGCGATCTCCGGAAGGTAGATGAGGTCCGGTCCTTCGCAGTCTTCCTGTTTTGCCAGCGCTGTTGCTCCGGTCAGCCATCCTGCGTTGCGTCCCATGATCTCCATGATGGTGATCATGTTCTTTTTGTAGGTAAGGCCTTCTGCGTCACGGATAACTTCCTTGGTGGATGCACCGATATATTTTGCAGCGCTGCCGAAGCCCGGTGTGTGGTCTGTAAGAGCAAGGTCATTGTCGATGGTCTTCGGTACGCCCAGGAATTTCTGCGTGTGGCCGGTCAGGATCGCGTAATCCGAAAGCTTTTTGATCGTATCCATGGAATCGTTTCCGCCGATGTAGATGAAGGCTTCGATCTCAAGCTTGTTGAGGATATCAAAGATCTTCTCATAGATCTCTTTGTTCTCGTGAATCTCCGGAAGTTTAAAACGGCATGAGCCAAGAAACGCGGACGGTGTTCTTTTCAGGAGCTCGATGTCCAGCTCGGAATGGATCTGTGTGGACAGGTCGATGTACTGCTCGTCCAGAAGGCCCTGTATACCGTGAAGCATACCATAGACTTTGTCAAATCCACGCTCGATCGCGTTTTTGTAAACGCCTGCAAGACTGGAATTGATAACCGATGTCGGGCCGCCCGACTGTCCGACGATAATGTTACGTTTTTTGGCCATGATTATTTCCTCCTAACGCCAATTTAATGTTCTTTATGTATCTGTCCGGTATTTTTGCCGGAATGATACAAAACTTACTTATTTGGTTTATTAACACGACACGCAATATTGTAGCAACGAGGCCCGGCCGTGTCAAACAGTAATTTGTCGTATCTTTACTGATTATTTACTCAAAAATCAAATTTATCGGCGAAATATGCCTCAAGCTCATCGATCTTTACTCTTACCTGCTCCATGGAGTCACGGTCACGTACGGTCACAGCGCCGTCGGTCTCGGAATCGAAGTCGTAGGTGACGCAGAACGGTGTACCGATCTCGTCCTGTCTTCTGTAACGTTTGCCGATGTTTCCTCTGTCATCGTACTCGCAGTTATACTTTTTGGAGAGTCTGCTGTAGATCTTCTCTGCTCCTTCTGCCAGTTTTTTGGAGAGCGGCAGAACACCGATCTTCACAGGTGCCAGAGCCGGATGGAAATGAAGCACGGTACGAACGTCGTTCTTCTCTGCGTCCAGCACTTCCTCGTCGTATGCGCTGCACAGGAAGGCAAGGACCATACGGTCTGCGCCGAGGGACGGTTCGATGACATACGGGATGTATTTTTCTTTCTTCTCGTCATCAAAGTAGCTCATATCCTGTCCGGATACGTTCTGATGGCAGGTGAGGTCGTAGTCTGTACGGTCAGCGATGCCCCAAAGCTCGCCCCAGCCGAACGGGAAGAGGAATTCTACGTCTGTGGTCGCTTTGCTGTAGAAAGCAAGCTCTTCCGGATCGTGATCGCGGTAGCGCACTTCTTCCTCTTTGAGGCCGAGCGAGGACAGCCAGTCGAGGCAGAACTTCTTCCAGTATGCGAACCATTCCAGATCGGTGTCGGGCTCGCAGAAGAATTCGAGTTCCATCTGCTCAAACTCACGTGTACGGAAGGTAAAGTTGCCCGGTGTGATCTCGTTACGGAAGGATTTACCGACCTGTGCGATGCCGAACGGGATCTTCTTGCGGGAAGTTCTCTGCACATTCTTAAAGTTTACAAAGATGCCCTGTGCGGTTTCCGGACGAAGATATACCGTGTTTTTTGCATCCTCGGTTACGCCCTGGAAGGTCTTGAACATCAGGTTGAACTGACGGATATCGGTAAAATTGTGTTTGCCGCAGGTCGGGCAGGGAACATTGTGCTCTTCGATAAAGTTCTTCATCTGTTCCTGGGACCATCCGTCGACAGAGCTTTCAAGAGTGATACCGTTCTCGGCACTGTAATCCTCGATGATCTTATCCGCGCGGAATCTTTCGTGACATTCGCGGCAGTCCATCAGCGGATCGGAAAAGCCGCCCAGATGTCCCGAGGCCACCCATGTCTGCGGGTTCATAAGGATCGCGCAGTCAACGCCGACGTTATACGGGGATTCCTGCACAAATTTCTGCCACCACGCACGTTTTACATTGTTCTTGAGTTCCACGCCCAGGTTGCCGTAGTCCCATGTGTTGGCAAGGCCTCCGTAGATCTCGGAACCCGGATACACAAAGCCTCTGGCTTTGGCGAGCGTGACAATTTTCTCCATCGTTTTTTCCATAGTTTAATCACTCCTGCTCGTTTCTGTTCGATTTTTTCCATTCGTCTATTATACATAGAAGCAATCTATTTTTCAACCATGACCTTCAGTATTTCAAGCGCTTTGATCGGCCTGTCTATATTCAGGGCCGTATATCGGCATATGATCCTTTCCAGTTCTCTCAGCACGCTGTCCTCCACAGTGAAGCCAAAGAGGCCGGTAAGAGGGGCCGTCGCGATATACTGAAGGGTATACAGTGCGGAGTAGCCGATCCGGAACGCATCCACCGGGGCCTGTCCGCAGCCGCCGCAGAAGACTCCCGGGGCTGACAGTGAAAAATAAAGCCTGTCCTGTTTTTCCGGAACTTTTCCGCATTCTGCACATTCAAAGATCTGCGGCATCAGTCCTTGTATGACCATCAGGCGGAATTCAAAGATGCACCGCACCAGCCGCAGAGAGATTTTTTCGTTCATAAGAGCGCGCACCGCCACATAGAGAAGGTTCATCATCTCTTTTTCGTCATTTCCTTCACGCCCGAAATAGTCCGCCAGCTCCAGGAAATAGTAGCCGTAATAAACTCCGGGCTGCCTGGATGCGAGTTCCACGAAATGATGTGTGATCTCGGCGCGGTTCAGATTATATGAGGTTCTGCCCTCATAGAGCGAAAAAGAGCCGAAAACAAACGGGGAAGCCGCTGCCATGAGGGGGCTGTTCACTCTTCTCGCCCCCTTTGCAAAAGCAGCAATCTTCCCCCGTTCTCTTGTGAGAAGCACGATCCGCCGGTCGTACTCGCCGACCGGCGCCGCAGAGAGCACGACTCCCTGCACTGTGATCAGATCGCTCATCTCTTAAATTTCCTTTTTATCATAGCCGAAATTGCGGATCAGGAAGTCGCTGTCCCGCCAGTCTTTCTTTACCTTGACCCACAGTTTCAGGTTCACCTGCGCTTCCAGCATCTTCTCCAGCTCATATCTGGCATTGCTGCCGATCTTTTTGAGCATCGCCCCGCCTTTTCCGATGATTATGCCTTTGTGGGAATCTTTCTCACAGATGATCGTCGCGTCGATGTCGTACATGGGCCGCTTTCCGTTCCGTTCTTTCATGGAATCGATGGCGACGGCGATCCCATGGGGTATCTCGTCGTCAAGGGCATGCAGCGATTTTTCACGTATGATCTCCGCCGCGATCTGTTTCATCGGCTGGTCGGTGACCGTGTCCTCGTCATAGAACATCGGACCGTAGGGAAGATACTTGAACAATGCGGGAATGATGTCCTCCGTATTCTGTCCCCGGAGCGCCGAACAGGGGATGATCTCGGCAAAGTCGCATACCTTGCTGTATTTTTCGATCGCGGGCAGAAGCGAGTCCTTCTGCACCGTGTCGATCTTATTGATGATCAGCAGTACAGGGACGCCTGTCTTCTGCAGCTGCTCGGCAATGTGCTGCTCTCCGGCTCCGATAAAGGTCGTCGGTTCCACCAGCCACATGATGGCATCCACCTCACGGAGCGTGCGCTCCGCCACCTGTACCATGTATTCGCCCAGTTTGTTCTTTGCTTTATGAATGCCGGGCGTGTCCAAAAATACGATCTGCCCGCGTTCATCGGTGTATACCGTCTGAATGCGGTTGCGCGTTGTCTGCGGTTTTTTGGATGTGATCGCGATCTTCTGCCCGATCAGATGGTTCATCAGTGTGGATTTGCCCACATTCGGTCTTCCGATGATCGCCACAAAACCCGATTTTTTCTGTGCTTCCATTTACACTCCTTTATGCGGTTACCAGCGGTTTGATCTCCATGAGAAGATCTCCGTCCTTCTTCAGCATGCTCTCGGAACCGACCACGCAGATCTCGCGATCCTCCAGCACCGCCTCGATCATCGGAGCCAGGGCTCTGATATCCTCGGGGCCTGCGTTCAGGATCTCATCTCTTTCTTTCTGCAGCATTTCCTCTGTCACACCGTCAAAATATGCCGTTTTGGAGATGCTTCCCTGCATCTGCGGTGTTCTGGGCACATCCTTGCTGCTGATCGCGCCGATGATATATTTGGTCATCTCGCGCTCATCAGCTTCGAAGGAAGAGATATATTCCGGAAGCCCGCTGTACACATCAAGGGTCCTTCTGAAATGCGGGTCGCGGTAAGAGACAAAATAGCTCTGGCCGTTGCGTCTGAAGCCTGTCATACAGCCGTAGGCTCCGCCCTTGACACGCAGGTTCATCCACAGATAGTCGTAGCTGAGGATCACTTTTAAGATAGAAAGAGCGCCGGTAAAGGCAAAGCCCTTGCCGCCGAAGGTACCTGCCTGCGCCACATACTGCACCTGTCCCGCTGTGGTAAAGCCCTCGTTCTGCTTGCGCGGTACAAGTTTTTCGGTGCTGTAGGAGACCGGTTCCGTGATGAGATGCTCTTTTACCTCCCGGCAAAGTTCCATCACTTTGGCGACCGATTCCTCCTCACCCGTATAGCTGACTGTAAAGTTCTCGGGCCGCAGTATACGTGCCGGAAGGGCCTTGATCTTTCGGATCAGCTCCGGAGCTTTTTCATCAAAGTTTCGGTCCAGATCTTCGATGAAGCGATAATATCCTATACCGCTGAGTTCGTCCTGGAACATTGATTCTTCGGAGATGTAGGAGAATGCCCGGAGTACCGCCGTACCATGACCGCCCGATGCGAGCGAAGCCTGTGCGCGGGATTTCGTCTCGGCTACGATCTCTTTGATCCGTTTCAGATCATCGAGCTTTGAAGTCTCAAGAACTTCGCGGATCATGCCGAACAGGAATTCCATCTGCGTATACAGTGCCTTGGCGCGCACAGAAAAGCAGACTCTGAATTCTCCCTTTCCTGTGTTTTCAAACAATTCCACGCCGCAGGACATTCCGCCCGAACCGGCATTGATCTCGTTGCAGAGATCGCTGTAGCTGTAGTGCGCTGTATCCACGGAAATCAACATGGATTTCAGAAGGCCGAGCAGATGGATGGTTTCTTCATCTCTCTCCTTCACTTCGAACATCAGGTCAAGATAGCCGATTCCGTTTGTGCGGACATCATGGTGCAGGAACAATGTATCATCAATATAAAGCTCCTTGTTGCTCAGCTTCTGTATCTCTTTCCTGATGTCGGTACGCGCAAGCATCGGAATACAGTTCAGTGCTTCGGGATCTTCCTCCGACTCCTGGTATTCCAGAAGGCCTTTCGTGGCCTCACAGAGCGCGGCCTTTTCTTCTTCAGAAAGAGACTCCAGTTTCTCCTGCATCGCTGCGGCAAGAGACTGTTCTTTTTCGGAGGCAAGTCCTGCAGACGGTATCAGAGTCAGCACGCTTGCATGCGGATTGTCGAGCAGATAAGTTTTGATCAGTTTTTCGAAATATCCCTCGTCCGCTGCTTTTCTCAAGCGGTCGAACACTGCCAGCTGCTGTACCTGCGAAAATGGCTTTTCGTCACTGTAAAGCCAGTTTCCCAGAATGTCCAGCGAGTACATAAGTCCTTTCGGATAGGTGGCATAATCCGCTTCCCTGTACCTGAATTCCATTGAATTTATGCCGGCCTCTACAGCTTTTTTGTCAATGCCCTCCTCTGCAATTTTTGAGAGAGTGCCGCGGATGATCGAAAGGAACTCATCTTTGCGGTCCACATTGGTTCCTTTAGCCACAACTGTAAAGTAGGGCTGAAGAATGCCGTCATTATAAGAACCGTAGACATCCTCGCCGATACCCGCATCCAGAAGGGCTTTTTTGAGCGGAGCTCCGGGAACGCCCAGCAGCGCATAATCGAGGATATCCATGCCTACACAAAGAACCTCGTCGGAGGCATCGCCCACTACCGCATTGTACGAAAGGTATGTGTTATCTTCTTCGCCCTCATCTTCCGATACCGGGTATTTCATCGAAACATCCTTCATGGCTGAAAAAGAGCTCTGCATGCGGATAGCCGAATCGACATCAAGCGCATCGAAATGCGACAGATATTCCTTGTCGATAAAATCCAGCTTCTCATTCATGTCCATATTTCCGTACAGATAGATGAAGCTGTTTGCCGGATGGTAGTATGTCCTGTGGAAATCGAGGAACTGCTCGTATGTAAGCTCCGGAATATGATCGGGATCGCCGCCGCTCTCCACGCCGTAGGAATTATCCGGGAACAGAGAGTTCATGATCTCACGCTCAAGCACATCGTCAGGCGCGGAGAAGGCTCCCTTCATCTCATTGTAAACAACACCGTTTACAGTGAGCGGTCCTTCCGGTGATTCCAGATGATAATGCCAGCCTTCCTGCCTGAAGATCTCGCTTTTCTGATAGATATTCGGGTAGAAGACCGCGTCCAGATATACATGCATCAGATTCTGAAAATCACGGTCATTGCAGCTGGCGACCGGGTAGCACGTTTTGTCAGGATAAGTCATCGCGTTGAGGAAGGTATTGAGCGACCCTTTGACCAGCTCCACAAAAGGATCCTTAAGCGGAAAATCGCGCGAACCGCAGAGCACGCTGTGCTCCAGAATATGTGCCACTCCGGTGCTGTCCTTCGGCGGCGTCCTGAAGGCAATGTTAAACACCTTGTTATTGTCCTCATTCTCGATCAGCATCACCCGGGCTCCGGTCTTTTTATGACGGAGGATCGTCCCTTTTGACGCAATGTCGGGAAGGAGTTCTTCTTCTACTATCTCATATGCAGTCAGTCTGTCCTTGTCCATTCACTTCTCCTTAGCAACCATTATTCTTCATCGATATCCGGCAGGTCGTCAGACGGGAACTTATAGTCGAGCACCTCTTTTGCCGCCTTGACAATGGGGGCCATCTCCGCTTCCATCCCCAGATCTGCCGCCAGCTGTATTCCGGTCTCATACAGATCGTTTTTCATCTTCGCTTTCAGATCGGTATCCTTCATGCTGAAAATGCCGAACAGGGTGGAGCCGTAGGATTTGTCCGTCTCGCAAAGATCGATATATGTTTTGACCATATGATGGCATTCGCGATAGATCAGATTTTTTTCCAGCTCCGAGCCGTTTAAAAATTCCGCGAACCTGTACTTTTCCAGTTCCTTCAGGATCTCTTTTTTTGCACGGCCCTTCCCGAACATTTTTCCTCCGGCATTCCGGTTGAATTCCATGACCATCCAAAGAGCAAGAAAGCCGTCAGCCCGGGTCTTCGAATCGACAGGATTTTTTTCCGCATATCGAATGTTCCAGATCTTCTCACGGATCGCGTTGCCCTCCGGATCCTCCTCTGCCGCGATCGATTTGGCGAGCAGTTTCTTTCTTCTCATCGGGTCCTGTTCTTTATAATATGCTGCGATTGTCGGTGTATCCATATATGTCCTCCCGATACATCATCACTTTAGATTTTTTGAAAAATACGAAAAAAGACCGGTGCGGCACTGCCACACCGATCTTATCATAACACATATTCACTACCCGGTCAAAGCAATCGTTACAGATTACATACGGGAAACACGGTCGAATTCCGCTGTGATCTCTTTGGAAGGCTCTTTTGTGCAAAGGCTTACAATAACGATCACAACGATACTGAACAGGAATCCGACAAGAAGGGAATAGATTCCTGTAGCCGCACCGAGTGTCTGTCCGCCGATGAGCGGAATATAATCCCACAGAATGACCATACCGCCGCCCGAGATGATTCCGGCGATAGCTCCCGGAAGATTGGTCCTTCTCCAGAACAGGGACATCAGGACGATCGGGCCGAACGAAGAGCCCAGGCCTGCCCACGCGTTGGACACAAGTCCCATGATGCTGCTGTCGGGATCCCATGCAATAATAAAGGCAAGCAGTGCGACAGCCAGAACGGTGATACGGCTGACTGCAAGAACTTTCTTCGAATCAGCCTTTTTATCGACAAACTGATGATAAAGGTCTTCCGAAACCGCCGATGCCGTGACAAGCAGCTGGGAGTCCGCTGTGGACATGATCGCCGCAAGGATACCGCAGAGGAAAATTCCTCCGATGAACGGAAGCGCAAGGTTCTCGGTGAACAGTCTTTTGATCATCTCGATGAAAACACTCTCGGAAGATGCCGCGCCTTCTGTCTCACCAAGAATGGTGGGGAGAAGGAAGCATCTGCCGATCACACCGATGAAGCAGGCTGCTCCGAGTGACAGGATATCCCAGATGATGGCGATCCAGCGGGATTTTTTCAGTTCTTTATCATCGCGGATAGCCATGAAACGGACCAGGATGTGCGGCATGCCGCAGTATCCGAAGCCCCAGGCAAGCTGTGAGAGGATCGAGATAAAGGACAGTTTGTTTCCGCCATCCTCGAGAGGATTGAGGAACGAAGCCGCTCCGCCGGCAGCTCCGGACTCATTCAGCAGTTCGGATATGCCTGCTCCTCCCGGAAGCATCATGTAAGCAACGATCGGAACGACCAGAAGTCCGATCAGCATCAGTGTTCCCTGGATAAAGTCGGTGGTGCAGACCGCCATAAAGCCGCCCATCAAAGTGTAGGCAAGAATAACGGCTGCGCCGATGGTGAGTGCCAGATGATAGTCCAGACCGAAAACGGTGTTGAACAGTTTACCGCCGGCTGCAAGCGCGGAAGCCGTGTATACCAGGAAGAAGATAACGATCATGATCGAGCTGACCAGCAGCAGGATCTTCTTCTTATCACGGAAACGATTTCCGAAATATTCCGGCAGTGTCAGAGAATTATTCGCGGCAATGGTGTACTTGCGAAGACGGCCCGAAATAAAGATCCAGTTGAGTACGGTTCCGATAAACAGACCGACTGCGATCCAGATCTGGCCGGTGCCGAAAGAGTAAACCGCGCCCGGAAGGCCCATAAGCAGCCAGCCGCTCATGTCCGAAGCCTGTGCGGACAAAGCCGCGACCCAGCCGTTAAGCCCGCGTCCTCCCAGGAAATAGTCTTCGGAGTTGGATGTCTGCCGCATATAGATGGCTCCGATGACGACCATCAGCGCCAGGTAAATGGCAAAGGCGACAAGAATGATGATGTTTGTAGTGTTCAAAGTGACTCCTCCTTTTAAATAATATCGGTTTCGATCAATGAGACACAAGTGTCCGAAGTCAACCGAAAACGAGAATCCTTTTACACTTTACCACATCAACGCCATACCTTGCAACATTATTTTTTCAAGTAGCGGTTTTTTACATACCAAAGCATGCGTTCTTCACCGTATCTGCTCAGTATCGTCAGCAGTCCTTCCAGTTCTTTTTTGGTCTGCGGATGGATAAACCAGAGCTTTTCTTTGCTTCTCATAAAATAGTCCAGCGGAGCACGGTCGGTATAAGTGTCCCCCATATAATTGCGGCTCGCACTGATCCGGTCCATGGCCATCTCGGCGACATACTTCCGGGGCATTTTGGCGCCCATGATCACGTGCTCTTTGTCCAGGGAATAGTCGACCCAGTACTCAAAGTGATGTTTGTTTCTGCCTTTATGATGAAGCCAGGCCATAGATACCCCCGTATCCTCTCTCTCGGCATTGTTGGGGCTCCTGGTTCCCTGATAGTATCTGCACCCCACCAGAAACTCTGTGGGGGAATACTTTGACAGGTCGTGCAGCAGTCCCTGACGGTAGAGTCCGACACGGAAACAATAGTACATCACCATCATTTTATGACGGGTGATGGTTTTGAAATGATGCCCGGCATTGGTGATCATAGTTCCGGTCTTCATTTCTCTGCCTCCCGGCCTTCCAGCACAACGATGGAACGGGGTGAGACCGTGGCTGTACGGCAGAGTACCTCTGTCCCTTCCTTCATACAGTTGTCCCAGTCTTCCGCCGTGTCGATCACTTTCTTCCAGCATATGTCCTGCGGGAGATTCGGAAGTGCGAATTCTCTTTTCTCCCAGTGGAAATTGAAGGCAATGTAGATGAAATCCTGCGGGACAAACTTACGCTTTTTGTCCTCTTCCGTCCGGTCTTTGGCATAGGCATCGTAGTACATCACACCGAACATGCGGCTCGCATTGTCCTTATTTACATACCATGCGCGTTCACCGTGGAACGAGATATCCGGAAATCCCAGTGCTTTATAGTCAGTGCCGCGAAGCTCATACCCGGCATGAAGGATCGGGTGCGAAGCTCTGTACGCCAGTGCACCGCGCACAAACTCCGTAAGGCCGGCGTTTCGCTTAGCCGCCTTCCAGTCCACCCAGCCCACGCTGTTGTCCTGGCACCAGGCATTATTGTTGCCCCCCTGGCTGTTTCCGAACTCATCTCCCGCATAGATCATCGGGATACCCTGGCTCAGGAGCTCCAGCAGCACCGCATTTCTGAGCTGCTTCTCGCGGATCTTTTTCACGGCAGCCTTTCTCGTCGGGCCTTCTACCCCGCAGTTCCAGGAATAGTTGTAGCTGCATCCGTCCTGATTGCCCTGACCGTTATCGTCATTGTGCCGGTAATTGTAGCTCACCAGGTCATTCAGCGTAAATCCGTCCTGGCTGGTCATATAATTGACCGTTCCGCAGAAATCGGAGTTTTTCTTTAAACGATACATAGCGCTGTCGACCATGTCTTCATCGCTCTTCATGAACCTGCGCATGGTCTCCTGAAAACCGCTGTTGTACTCACCGAAAACGCGCTTTTTCGGGGCTTTTCCGTGGTACAGGGAGGGGAAATCATAGTTCGGGACAAAAAGTTTTGTCTCGGAGAGGAGGCCGTCCGTCAGTGCGACGTTGGCAGGCAGGCCTTCTCCCTGAATGTGGAACCCGTCCACGTGGTAATAGAGTTTCCAGAACTCAAGGGCACGTACAGCGGCGACGGAGCTTACGCTTTCCGGGAAATAAAATTCAAGAATGCATTCCATTCCCTCTTTGTGCAGGGCTTTTACCAGATCGCGCATCTCGTTCTCCGGGTGTGAGGAAGCACAGTAAGAGCGCTTAGGTGCATAGTAGAAGCCCGGGATATACCCCCAATAATTTACTTTTCCCGACTCTTTTTTCTCCGAAACCATCCCTGTCATATTCTTTTTTGCCGCTGTTGTTTCGGCAAAATCATAGACAGGCATCAGTTCCACCGCATTAACGCCAAGCTCTTTTAAATAGGGGATCATCTCGATCAGCCCGGCAAACGTGCCTTTCTTTTTCACCCTGGCGCCGGCCATTTTGGTAAAGCCGCGCACATGAAGTTTATACAGCACCATATCCTCAAGAGGGATCCGTGGATTATCGGTCCCTTCCCAGTCGTAATCCTGCGCGGGAAGCAGGCCGCACCGTACCACATGCGGATCGTCGGGGTAGGGTTCACCAAATTTCCCGCGGCCGAATATCGCATGGGCAAAGGGATCCTGCACAACTTCGCCGTTCACCAGGAAATTGTATTCATATTTGTCGATATCCTTACCGTTAAGGCACAGCGAACGTACCTTTCCGATGCGGTCCGCCTCTGTAAAAGGGATCTCCTTCACCGGCTTTGCGGATCCGGCTTTATAAAGCAGCAAAGAAACAGCCGCATCTTCGGGAGCCTCGACCGTAAAGCTGTACCCGCTCCACATGGGGTAAGCTCCCGGAATCAAAAAACAACCTGTCTCCTTGATCAGTTTATTTCTGTTTTCTGCCATGGTTGTATCATCAACTCCTCTCGTTCAGCTCTATCATTTCAATTCCAGCTCGACCGGACAGTGGTCGGATCCCATGATCTCGCTGTGGATCTTTGCTCCTGCCAGCCGGTCTTTCAGGGAGGCGGACGTGATAAAGTAGTCTATACGCCACCCCGCGTTTTTCTCACGGGCTTTAAAGCGATAGGACCACCAGGAATATGCCCCCTCCAGGTCGGGGTAAAAATATCGGAAGGTATCGATAAAACCGGCCTCAAGCAGCCTGTCAAAGCAGGCCCTCTCCTCGTCGGTGAATCCGGGATTCTTTCGATTGGTCTTCGGATTTTTGAGATCGATCTCTTTATGTGCCACATTCATATCGCCGCAGCAGATGACCGGTTTCTTTTCCTGCAGTTTTAAAAGATAAGCAAGAAAATCCGCCTCCCACTTCATTCTGTAATCGAGCCGTTTCAGGCCATCCTGCGAATTCGGTGTGTAGACGGTAACAAAAAAGAAATCTTCAAACTCCAGAGTGATCACACGCCCTTCCCGGTCATGCTCTTCTATGCCCAGCCCGTAAGACACGGCCTCAGGCTCTTTTCGGCTGAAGATCGCCGTGCCGGAGTAGCCTTTTCTCTGCGCATAATTCCAGTACTGGTAATATCCGGGCAGGTCGATCGCAAACTGGCTCTTCTGGCATTTTGTCTCCTGAAGACAGAAGATATCCGCATCCAGCAGCCGGAAGGACTCCTCAAAGCCTTTTTCGCTGCAGGCACGTATTCCATTGACATTCCATGATATGAATTTCATCTGTTCCCCCTTAACTTCCCATTGTCTGTTATCATTATAACGATTTGCCGATATTACCGCAAGAGGAAACCCGGAATGTCAAAAGATATTTGGAGCGATCGGATGCTGCTTGCATTTATCCCGGTCCTCCGGTAGAATGTCACCATGTTCCCGGGCAATACGTTTTATCGATCATGAAAGGCAGAGGTATTTCTATGAGTGATGATTTCAACAATAATCAGGGGTGTGATCCGGCTGACTGCGCTTCGTGCGGCGGCTGCAAAGGCGGTATCGCAGGCTATCCCGGCACTATAAAACTTACCCTCGACGACGACACCGAGATGGAGTGTACGGTCCTGACGATCTTTCCGGCGGGGGACAAACAGTATATTGCGCTGCTTCCGGCAGATGTGGATGATGAAGATATGGAGAGCGAAGTGTATATCTATTCCTTCGGCCTGACACCCGAGGGCGAGCCGCTTCTCGGGAATATCGAGGATGACGAGGAGTATGAGCTGGCGTCGCAGGCGTTTGATACCATTTTGGAGAATGCGCGGACGGTGGCGGAGGCGGATCCGGAATAAAAAAGCACAAAAAGACAGGGGACCGTCCCCTGTCTTTTTAATTTTTCCCTGTAGACCCAAACCCGCCTTCACCGCGGTCGGTCTCCTGCAGCTCTTCGCTGACCTCAAACTCAGCGCCCAGAAACGGTATGATCACCAGCTGAGCGATCCGCTCCCCCGGTGTCACCGTCCTCACTTCCTGCGTATCATTGTGGAGCGCCACCATGACAGGCCCTCTGTAGTCACTGTCGACCACGCCGACACAGTTGGCGGGCCTGAGGCCCTCTTTTGCGGCGAGGCCGCTGCGGGCAAAGATACCGCCGAAATACCCTTCGGGGATCTCCATGGACAGCCCCGTCGGTATCATCGAGGTAACGTGCGGTGCGATCTCCTGCGGTTCTGCAATGTCAGCCCTCAGATCGTATCCGGCCGCATAGCTGCTGCCTCTTTGCGGAAGGACAGCCGTATCTGACAGTTTCTTTACTTTGATCTTCATACAGCAGCCCCCTCAATCATCATTATGCAGGACCACAGTTCCCTTCTTCAGGGAGGCCTGCACGTCGATCACTCTCTGGTTGGAAGAGCCCTTCCAGGGAAGGTTTACATCCTTCAGAGCCGCAACAAATTCTCCATCTACCAGCACATCCGTATATTTCAGGATCTCCATCCGGCAGATGTCTTCCCATTGGTATCCGGTATACACCCAGATCGTCTTATCGGGATATTTTTCTCTGATCTCACGCGCAAGGGCAGTTACTTCTGCCACATTTGCGTGATGAAGCGGGTCCCCTCCGGAGAAGGTGATCCCGCTTACATAATCTTTTCCAAGCTCGTCGAAGATCTCCTGCTTTTCCGCATCCGTAAAAGGAACTCCCCCTTCCGGATCCCAGGTCACAGGATTCTGGCACTCCGGACAGTGGTGGGAGCATCCTGCCACCCAAAGCACTACCCGAAGTCCGTCTCCGTTAAGCATATCGTCTTTTGTAATATTATGATATCTCATCACAGCACACTTTTTTCAGACGTGCTTCAGGCTTCCTTCGGCACATCCTTGATGCTGAAGCTCATCCTGCCCATCTTGTCCTTGCCGAGGCATACCACTTTGACCTTGTCGCCCAGTGTAAGAACATCCTCAACACGGTTGATCCTCTCACGGCAGATCTTGGAGATATGCACCATACCCTCTTTTCCGGGTGCGAACTCGACAAACGCGCCGAATTCTTTGATGCTCACTACGCGGCCGGTAAAGATCTGGCCGGCCTCGAAATCCGTAACGATGATCTCGATCAGCCTGCGGGCTTCTTCCATGCTCTTGGCATCAACGCCGCAGATCGAAACAGCGCCGTCATCGTTGATGTCGATCTTGACGCCGGTTCTCTCGATGATCGTGTTGATCGTCTTGCCTCTCTGGCCGACAACATCGCCGATCTTCTGCGGATCGATCTGGATCTGGATGATCTTCGGTGCGTACGGTCCGACCTCGGGTCTCGGAGCGGCGATACATTTTTCCATAACTTCTGTGAGAATATACTCTCTCGCCTCTTTTGTTCTGCGGATCGCCTCTTCGACGATCGGTCTTGTCAGACCATGGATCTTGATATCCATCTGGATGGCGGTGATACCGTCGTGGGTACCTGCAACCTTAAAGTCCATATCGCCAAAGAAGTCCTCAAGGCCCTGAATGTCGGTAAGAACGATATAATCGTCATCGGTCTCTCCGGTCACCAGACCGCAGGAGATACCTGCGACAGGCTTCTTGATCGGTACGCCGGCTGCCATGAGGGACATGGTAGATGCGCAGATACTTGCCTGAGAAGTAGAACCGTTGGATTCGAATGTCTCGGAAACGGTACGGATCGCGTACGGGAACTCTTCCTCGCTCGGCAGTACCGGAACAAGAGCGCGCTCTGCAAGAGCACCGTGGCCGATCTCGCGGCGTCCCGGTCCTCTGGACGGCTTTGTCTCGCCTACGGAGTAGGACGGGAAATTGTAGTGATGCATGTATCTCTTGGAAGTCTCAAACTCGTCAAGACCGTCAAGTCTCTGTGCATCTGCCAGAGGTGCCAGTGTGGTGACGGTGCAGATCTGTGTCTGTCCACGGGTGAACATAGCAGAGCCGTGCACTCTGGGGATGATATCCACTTCTGCTGCCAGCGGACGGATCTGTTTGATCTCACGGCCGTCCGGACGTTTGTGATCTTTGAGGATCATCTTACGGACCGTCTTCTTCTGATACTGATATACTGCCTCGCCAAGAACGGCAAGCCATTCCTCATTATCGGCAAAAGCTTCTTTGAGCTTTTCGGTCACCTGACGGATATTCTCTTCACGTACCTGCTTTTCATCTGCAAATACTGCTTTTTCCATCTCTTCGGGCGGAACGATCTCTTTGATCGCCGCAAAAAGCTCTTCCGGAACCGCACAGGATTCGTAGGTGTGCTTTTCTTTACCGCATTCCGCGACGATACCATCGATGAAACGGATGATATCCTGGTTAACTTCATGTGCGACATAGATGGCTTCGATCATCTTATCCTCGGGAATCTCGTTAGCACCGGCCTCGATCATGATAACTTTTTCTCTGGTGGAAGCGACGGTGAGAGCCAGATCGGAGATATCCTTCTGGGCAAGAGTCGGGTTGATGATGAATTCACCGTCGATCATACCCACCTGCGTAGTAGCGCACGGGCCGTCGAAGGGAATATCGGAAATACATGTCGCGATAGCAGAACCAAGCATCGCGGGAATCTCGGGATTGCAGTCGGGGTCGACCGACATGACCATATTTACCAGAGTAACGTCGTTTCTGTAGTCCTTCGGGAACAGCGGACGCATCGGTCTGTCGATGACACGTGAGGTAAGGATTGCATGTTCGCTTGCTTTGCCTTCTCTCTTGTTAAAACCGCCCGGGATCTTGCCGACGGCATACATCTTCTCTTCATATTCCACGCTGAGCGGGAAAAAGTCGATGCCTTCTCTCGGTTCTTTGGACGCAGTTGCCGTAGATAATACCGTTGTGTCACCATAGTGCATAAGTGCGGCACCGTTTGCCTGTGCGGCAACACGGCCTACATCAACGGTAAGAGTCCGGCCTGCGAGTTCCATTGAATAACTCTTATACATTTTTCTCTCCTCGTAAAAAACAGGGGCGGGTTATACCCGCCCCATACGGTTTGCAATTATTTATTTTCTCAGGCCAAGCTTCTCGATCAGTGCACGATATCTCTCGATGTCGGTTTTTCTGAGGTAAGCCAGCAGGCCTCTTCTCTGACCGACCATCTTGAGCAGACCACGTCTGGAGTGATGATCTTTGTGATGTGTTTTCAGATGCTCTGTGAGCTCCTGAATTCTTGCGGTAAGAACAGCGACCTGTACCTCCGGTGAACCGGTGTCGCCTTCAGACCTTGCATACTCTTTCATAATTGCAGTTTTCTTCTCTTTTGAAATCATTTTGATTTCCTCCTTAAATTTAGTATAACCGCCATGTATTAAGAGGAGGTCGGAGAGTCCAGTCTCTGAATACAGGCTGAGTTCAACATTTGACAGTATAGCATAAACAAATAGCTATGTAAACTGTTTTCTTTTCGATTACCG
>CAMNGN010000022.1 GCA_946538475.1 uncultured Blautia sp. | reverse complement strand
TTCATCTTCAGCACCACCATCGTGATATCGTCGAACTGCTCCGCACCGTCCACGAAGCGATCGATATCCTCATGGACAGCCTTCATCAGTTCCTCCGGCGGAAGTGCACTGTTCTTTTCGACACACCTCTTCAGGCGCTCTTCGCCGTACAGCATCTCACTTCTGTTGGTAGCTTCCGTTACACCGTCCGTGTACAGGAACAGCAGATCGCCCGATTCGAAGGAAATCCGATTATTGTGATAGATGGTTTCTTCCATTGCGCCGAGCATCAGGCTGCGTTTGTACTTTTTGTGGTCCATATAGAACGACGGCTGCCCCGCCTTTTTAAAGAGCGGCGGATTGTGTGCAGCGTTGGCAAATTCGATCTCTCCCTCTTTGAAGTTCAAAATGCCGAGCCACAGCGTGACAAACATCGATTTCTCGTTGTTGATGCACAGCTGTTTGTTGGCGTAGTCCAAAGCCTCGGTGGGATTCTGACTGCCGAGAACAACATTTTTTACGAGGGTCTTGGCCGTCATCATCAGAAGCGCAGCGGGAATACCCTTGCCGGAAACATCGGCGATGACAAACGCGATCTTGTCTTCGCCGATCAGGAAATAGTCATAGAAATCTCCGCCCACCTCGCGGGCAGCCTTCATGTCTCCGCATATCTCGAACGGCATACCGTAGGAGACGAATTCATCGTATCTGGGGAGGACAGAACGCTGCACTTCTCTGGCGAATTCCAGCTCTTTATGATTTCTGAGCGCTATCTCCTCCATCGTCTCCTTCAGCGCATCTACCGTACTGTTGATGCCGAGGGACAGCTCTGCAAATTCCGAATTTCCCGTGACATCTACTTTCTCTTCCAGATCACCTGTACGGATCCTTGCCAGTGATTCATTTACATCCACGATCTTCCCCACAACATTTTTGCGTACGACCACGGCAACCGCAAAGTAGATAGCAATAAACACAAGCAAAAGCCCCGCCAGCAGAAGCGTTGCATTTCGATTTCGTTCGGCATAGATTTCTGTCTCCGGAAGAAAAGCCAGCACGAAGATATCATCACTTTTGTTAAGCGTACAGGCTCCTGTTGTTCCGTGAATGGAGGTAAAGAACATTTTTCGAAGCGAGAGCGATTCCGGATCTATTCCCAGCTGCTCTACAGTCATCCCCTCAAGCTGTCCCTTGCCGGATTTTTTGACCACTCCGTTTTCCAGCAGAAGAACATATCCGCTGTTTCCAAACTGCAGGTCAACAGAATAGTTTTCTGTCTTGGACAAAGTAACCTGTCTTGCGATATCCCGCGATTTTTCGCGGAGAAGGAGTCTGGCATTCTGACTGTCCTGTTCCGAAAGGAGACGATACATAAATACAAGAACCACAAAAAAAGTGGCTGTCATGAGAAGGATGAGCCATTTCTGAAAAGTTTTGCGTATCGGGGCAGGCGGCAGCTGACTCTCTCTTCTGCGGTCATGCACCATATACTCGATCAGAACCGCTGCCACGGTTGCCGCTACCGAGATACTCATCTCATACAGGACATTTTTCGCGATGAGATTGGATACGATAACAGAACCCGAAGTAAAATTCTCGGTAAGGCCGATTGCTTCCGGGTATAAACGGCATATTGCAAATACTACATAGAAAGTGTTGGTGACAGTTCCGCAGATCGCCGCTATACCTCCGGTGATCAGCCGGCCCGACAAAGTGTGATCATCCGCGATCGCACAGGCCACTTTATAGCCGATCCATGCCATAACAGGAATCATCAGTCTGGGAACCAGAGCGACCATAGGGTCACGAAACAGATGATCGAGAGGACCCGCTTTCTGTGCATAAGCGTTGTACATGGACAATAAGCCAAAGACGCCTGCCAGCGTAAGACCCTCCGGAAGCCCGAGCATGACAGCGGCCAGGATAACCGGAATCTGCAGTATGGTAATGGAAAGATTTTCAAAACGTATAAAGCCGAAGCCGGAATAAGCCAGAATTGTTTCCAACACAACAAGAGCCAGAGTAAAAATAATCCGGCTCCTGTTTGTTCTAAACCAATTCTGTAATCCGGGATGCCCCGCTTTGCCTGTTTCTGCCATTGTGCTCGATACCTTTCTCTGACGTGTCGGCCTTGTCATCATTATATCCAAACACTTCGAAAGGGTCAAGCCCATTAAGAGCAGGTCTATACCCCGCGCCTTCGGAACACGCCGGCAAAGACGAGACCGATCAGCATCACGATCCCCGATGCCGCCAGCAGAATGCGGGTCATCATCTGCGCATAATCGCCGTGGATGATCGCATCAGCCTCTTCGGCAGATATCCTCGCGCTCACTTTGTTACAAAGTCCGTTCAGCTTGCTTTTCTTCTCCAGGGTGATGTAATCCGTATTCCCGTTGTAGTAACGGATCCTGAATTTTTCGCGACGATTAACGCCGTCCACCTTTTCTCGAAGAGCTTTGTCATACAGATTATCAAAATACAGGCTTCTTATCTCATATATGCCGTTGATCGCATGAGGATCGGGGCCTGCTATTGCTCGAAGGCGCTGTCTGATGCATATCCGGTCGGAGCAGGTGATCTCGTGCTTCCATTCGTGTCTGAATTTCGTGTCCATTGTGTTTGCCTTTCGTGTGTTCGATTTCTGTTACATAACTTACAGGGGAAATTTGAAATCTGTTTGTTTGAACTGTGAAAAAAGGATGAAATAGTGAGGAAATGGGCGGAGCGATATGTTATAATGTATTCAGGCGTTTAGCTTTTTGCCTAAACTATAGAAAACAAGGGGATAAGAGAATGATCACCAACGACAAAGGAATAGTCGACCTCAAGCACTTTATCATGCGTGAGGTATGCAAGCTCGAATGGAAAGATGAGCTTAACCATGAGAACCGTGAAAAGCTGGTGCATGACATCAGCCCCGGGCCAAAGCCGGAGTACCGCTGCTGTGTCTACAAAGAGCGCGAGATCGTGCGAGAAAGAATCAGACTGGCTACAGGGCTGGATTCTTCTGTCCGCCACCCGAGCAGCAACGTTGTCCAGGTCATCCGGGCGGCCTGTGACGACTGCCCCATCTCGGCCTACACGGTCACGGACAGCTGCCGCTTTTGCCTGGGTAAGGCCTGCCTCAATGCCTGCAAGTTTCAGGCGATCACTCCCGGAAGCACCAAGATGCACATCGATCCCGACAAGTGTAAGGAATGCGGCATGTGCGCCAAATCCTGCCCCTTTGAAGCGATCGTACACATGGAGCGTCCTTGTAAGAAAGCCTGCCCGGTCGGTGCGATCAGCCACGATGAATACGGACTGTGCGTGATCGATGAGGAAAAATGCATCCACTGCGGACATTGTATCCACAACTGCCCCTTCGGTGCGATTGGCTCCAAGATCTATCTTGTGGATATCATCAAGGCCATCAAAGCCGGCAAGCGCGTGATCGCGATGTGCGCACCCGCTACGGAAGGCCAGTTCGGAAAAGATATCACCATGGGTGCGCTTCGCGAAGCACTGAAGAAGACCGGATTTGCGGATATGGTGGAGGTCGGACTGGGCGGAGACATGACTGCTGCCTACGAGGCCAAGGAGTGGATCCACGCCCGCAAGGAAGGCTTAAAGATGACCACCTCCTGCTGCCCCGCCTTCATCTCGATGCTCAGGCATCAGTTCCCGGAGCAGTATGAGAAGAACAAGAGCACAACGGTATCCCCGATGGTCGCGGTGTCCCGCTACTTAAAATCGCAGGATCCCGACTGCGTCACGGTCTTTGTAGGCCCCTGTATCGCCAAGAAAGGCGAGACACTCAACGAGTTCATCGCCGACCGCCCGGATTATGCGGTCACTTACGGCGAGATCGTCGCGCTGATGGATTCCAAAGGCGTGGAGGTCGTGCCGATCGAGGACGATGACTACCAGGAATCTTCGATCTACGGAAAGAACTTTGCCGGAAGCGGCGGAGTGGCCAAGGCCGTTCTGGAAGTGATGGAAGAGATGGGCGAAGACACCTCAGATATCACGCTGCTGAGCTGTGCGGGAGGTGCCGAGTGCAAGAAGGCGCTTACTTTGCTGAAAGCAGGCCGCCTGAAAGAAGATTTCATCGAAGGCATGATCTGCCCGGGCGGATGCATAGGAGGTCCCTCCAAGCATAAACCCGAGACAGAAGTTACCAGAGCAAGGTCCACCCTGCTTAAGAGGGCGGATACGAGAAAGGTACTGGAAAATCTGAAGAAGTACCCGATGGACAAGTTCTCGATGTATCGGGACGGGCATATGGAATAATATATGGAACACGGGGACGGTTCCTCGTTCCATTTCCGGGTGGAACGAGGAACCGTCCCCGTGTTCCATTCGTCAGTCCGTGGTGATCATCACCACAAGGTCTCCGTTTTTAAAATGTACTTCCGCATAATCATCGACAATACGATTGCTGATCGTCAGGCTGGCCTCGCGGAGCGCCAGCCTGAAGTCGTTTAAAGGATACTGAAATCCGCTGAGCGTAAGTCCCTCCACAGGCTCTCCCAGCGGGAAGAATGAAACATAATACTCTCCCCAACTCTTCTTGGACAGCCGCATGCCGTCCTCCGCCAAAAAGATCAGGTTCTTCGGGTCGGAAATGGTAAGCTTCATTCCCGCCTCTTTTGCCTTCAGCAGCAGAAGCAGATTGGCAGTCACGTGATCCAGCCTGGTCCCGGTTGCCCCCAGAAGCAGAACATTTTTACATCCTCTTTTTTCCGCTTCGATCAGCGCGGCATGTGTGTCCGAGATATCCTTCTCAGGTTTCAGGCGGATGATCTGCGGCCTGTTTTGTCTGTTCGAATTCTCTTCCTTCTGCAAAAACGCCAGTGCGTCGGGACCCGCGCTGTCAAAGTCCCCGATCACAATGTCCGGCTTTATTCTGTTGTGCAGCAGAAAATCAAGGCCATGATCCGCTGCAATAATGCATATGTTTTCCCTTCCCACATTCTTTTTGGCCGCCAGGATCGACAAATAGGCATGATCAAAATCCAGCTTGCCTCCGCTGACAATGATCGCATCATAATCCGACCGATTCATACTCTCTCCCACCTCCATACAGAAAAAGCTCAGGTATTTTACCACCCAAGCTTTTATCAGTAATCACTCATTACGGCACCCGTGACAGCCATCCGGCCGTCAGTTTGCCTGTTCCATAAGTTCACGTATATGATCCGCGTTCTTTTTCAGATCGCCCTTAAACACGGCAGACCCCGCCACCAGATAATCCGCCCCGGCATTTACCACCACCGGGATCGTATCATCGTTGATGCCGCCGTCCACCTGCACATGGACACTTGCGCCTTCTTCCGCCTCGATCTCTCGCACCCGGCGGATCTTTTCTGTACAGGCTTCGATATATTTCTGGCCGCCGAAGCCCGGCTCTACCGTCATGACCAGCACCATCTCGACGTCACGGATATATGGCCGTACCGCTTCCGCCTCTGTCGCAGGCTTGATCGAAATGCCGGCCTTGACCCCCGCTTCGTGTATAGCCCGGACAGTCGCCTCTACATCGCTGCACGCCTCCAGGTGTACAGTGATCGAATCGGCTCCGCAGGACACAAATTCATCGATATAACGGATCGGTTCCCGCACCATCAGATGCACATCGAAGAACAGTCCCGACTCCTTCCGGATAGATGTGATAACCGGCATTCCGAACGAAATAGACGGCACAAAATCCCCATCCATCACATCAATATGGAGGATCTTAATTCCGGCATTCTCCAGAGTTCTGATCTGCTCTCCCAAACGGTTAAAATCAGCTGCTAAAATCGATGGACATAGTTCACCCATATTTTTCTCCGTTCCGCATTGATCGACGCCAATGTTAACGCATCAATACTTCTTAGCCTCTTTTAATTCCTCATGAAGCAGCATGTAGCTATCGTACCGTGACCTGCTGATCGTACCTTCACGGACAGCCGATGTAACACCGCAGTCAGGCTCGCTGATATGCCGGCAGCCCTGAAATCTGCAGTTTTTTTCGGGTTCTCTGAACTCGGGAAGGTAATACCACAACTCCTCCTCGCCTATTTCGGGCAGAAAGATGGAGGAGAATCCGGGGGTATCCACAAGGTAGGTGTTCTCCCCCAGCGGAATGATCTGTGCATGTCTGGTAGTATGACGGCCACGCCCCAGTTTTTTGCTGATTTCTCCGGTCTCCATGTGGATCTCACTCTGGAGACTGTTTGCTATAGATGATTTTCCGGCCCCCGAAGGGCCTGCGACCACGGTCGTTTTTCCGGCAAGACGCTCCTGTATCTCCTGCAGGCCTTCACCCGTGCGGGTGCTCGAAAACACTACAGGGTACCCTGCCTTTACATACATGTCCGAAAAAATCCGTTTTTCTTCTTCGCCGATCAGGTCCGCTTTGTTGAAGCAGATGACGGAAGGTACCTTCTGATACTCCATCATGACGAGAAACCGGTCCAGAAGTACAAGGTTCGGCACCGGATCTGCCGCAGCAAAGATCACCAGCGCCTGATCGACATTGGAGACCGCCGGGCGGATCAGCTCACTCTTTCTGGGTAAGATCTGATCCAGGCTGCCTTCCATATCTTTCTGATCCGTCACGGAAATGACCACGTCATCTCCGACCAGCGGTTTGTATTTATCTTTTCGAAAGATCCCCCTCGCACGGCAGGCGTACACCTGCTCATCCTCCGCGTGCACATAGTAGAAACCCGCGATCCCTTTGATGATTTTTCCCTGCATAGATCAATCGACTTTGCTGAATGTGATAGTGTATTTGCCAAGCATCTGATAGCTGCCGTCGATCATCTCATAGATGTAGACGGTGCCTTCCTGCACCCCGGGCAGACCGGTGAGGTCCAGCTGATAGGGGAACTGCACTTCGCTGCCTTCCGCGATAACGGTGACAGTCTGCTGTCCGCCAACTTCCTGTACAAGCTCCAGGCGGGCTTCGCCTCCCTGATAGCCGTCAGGGGTGTTGAGGATATTGTTCGATTTCCAGGTTCCGTCAGCCGCAGCTGCGGTGTCCGCAGCCGGGACCGGCTCCTCTTCTTTGCTGATCGTGATGGTGAGCGGCATGTCGGGATCGGCATATGTGCCTGCTTCGATGCTCTGCGACATGACTTCTCCGCCCGGTGTATCACTGTTTTCCACTTCGATCACATCGATATCGACAAACTTGCCGAGAACCGTAAGTGCGTCGTCTTTCATCAGTCCGACGACGTTCGGCACCTCCGCGGAGTCGCCGAAATCCAGGCCTCTGCTGACGGTTATCGTCACGGTATCGCCCGCTTTTACCGATGTTCCCGTCTCGGGAGAGACAGCGAGCACATATCCCGGTTCTACGAGCGCATTGCCGTATTCATCCGAATCGGAATATTCTTTTGAAGTCGACACGACAAGGCCCATATCCTCCAGTTCGTTCTGAAACTGAATGGCGCTTACATCGCTGTATCCCGGGATCGTCATTGAAGCGTCGCCTTTACTGAGGTAGAAACGAACGGTAGTGTTTTCTTCCACCTGTGTTCCGGCCGCGGGTTCGGTCCTGCAGATGAGGCCCTGTTCCAGCGTGGATGCTTCTTCACCGGCATACTGAATACCGATATTGAGCTCGCTCACCGCCTGACTTGCCTGATCCTCGGTCATACCTGTCAGATCGGGAACCAGTGTGGGAACTTCCGCCGGTGCCTCGGTGGGCGCCTCGACGACAGTCGTCTGTACTGCGGGATCCTCCTTTGTTCCGAAAAGGCCCGACATTTTTATGATCGTATAGATGACGGCCACCAGTGCCGCGATCCCCAGACAGAGAAGAATGATAGGCACAAGTCTTGTCTTATGTTTTCTTTTCCTCTTTTTGACGCGGGGCAGCTGCACACGCCCGGGATCATCCTCTGTCTCTTTTTCGTTTTTCTTGATCTCTTTTTCGATCTCTTCGACTTCTTCCAGCGTCTTCTTGTTGGAAGTCTGTTTGATCTCGCCCAGCTCCTCATCCGAAATGACAAGCGTTTTTGCTGCGGTGTCGACAGAATTGAGCTTGACAAAATCGCCCTGCGGATCGATCAGCGAACGCTTAAGATCCGCAATAACTTCTTCCATATTGTTGTAACGCCGGTCGACGCTCTTCTGTGTACATTTATAGATGATCTGCTCAAGGCTGTACGGAAGGTCGGGCGCGTAAGCACTCGGCGGAACCATCTCTTCCTGCAGATGCTTGATGGCGATCGAAACGGTGGTATCGCCGTCGAAGGGTACCCTGCCGGTGACCATCTCGTAGATCGTGATACCCAGAGAATAGATATCGCTCTTCTCATCGCTGTAACCGCCGCGGACCTGCTCGGGTGAGCTGTAGTGCACGGAGCCCATCACGTTGGAGCTGATGGTGTTGCTCGATGCGGCCCTGGCAATGCCGAAGTCCGTCACCTTTACTTTGCCGTCCGTCGAAATGATGATATTCTGCGGTTTGACATCCCGGTGTACGATCTTGTGGCTGTGAGCTGCGCAAAGGCCCATGGAGACCTGAATGGCAATACTGGTAGCCTCTTTTACCGACAGCTTGCCCTTCTTGGAGATGTACTCCTTGAGGGTGATGCCTTCGATCAGTTCCATGACGATATAATATACACCCTCGTCGTCGCCGACATCAAAGACATTGACGATGTTCGGATGTGTAAGACCGGCCGCGGCCTGCGCCTCACTCTTGAATTTTCGTATAAAGGTTCTGTCTTCACGGAATTCGGGCTTAAGAACCTTAACCGCCACAAAACGATTCAGCTTATGGTCCTTGGCTTTATAGACGTCTGCCATTCCGCCGGTTCCGACCTTCGACAGAATTTCATATCTCTCCGCTATAATTGTACCGGTGTTTAACATTCTTCCACCTCACTTGCAAATGGCTCTATGAGAATAATCGCGATATTGTCCTTGCCGCCGTTGTTGTTGGCCTCCCTTACAAGGGCTCTGCCCTTCTCTTCCAGAGAGATGCCTTCGGTAAGAACAATCTCTTCCAGCTTCTTGTCTTCGACCATATTGCTGAGGCCGTCCGAGCACATCAGAATGATGCTCCCTTCCTCCAGCTTCAGGTCGAAAAAGTCCACATCCACCGTTTTCTCCGCGCCCAGAGCTCTGGTGATGATATTCTTTTTGGGATGGGTCCTCGCCTCTTCCGCGTTGATCTCACCGAGTCTGACCATCTCCTGCACCAGCGAATGGTCTCTGGTGATCTGCTGAATATCTCTGTTGATGACATACAGTCTGCTGTCACCGATATTGGCGACGTAGAGGAATCCCCCGATGATCGTGGCCACGACCATGGTCGTTCCCATACCGCGGTAGCTTTCGTCCTCGCCTGCTTTGTCGAGGATCTCGGCATTTGACCGTTCGATCGCATGTCGGATCACTTTGACCGGATTATACTCCGCATCGACAGTTATCTCATCGACAAGAGTGAGAACACCGTGAGATGAAGCATAATCCCCGGCATTGTGACCACCCATTCCATCCGCAACCACAAACAGGTTGGGCAGATGTCCGACAGGTACGTCCGAAGTGAAAACATAATCCTGATTCATTTCCCGTTTTTGTCCGACATCGGTTGCCGAATAAACCCTCATCCTGTCTCTCACTTTCTGCCGGCCTCCAAAGAGGACGGCTGTATTTTGTCCTGCAGAGCTTTTTCAGAAGACTTTCTCTGCATACTTCTTTCTTAATTGTCCACAGGCACCGTCAATATCGGAACCCATTTCTCTTCTAATAGTAACATTTATTCCATATTTTTCAAGGTTATTTTTGAAATCCGCGACCTTATCACGGGTGCTGCGCCGGTATCCCCGCTCTGCCACGGGGTTCACCGGAATCAGGTTGACATGGCACGGAAAACCCCTGAGCCTGGCGGCAAGCTCCGCCGCGTTTTCCGCGCTGTCGTTGACCCCCAGCGCAAGACTGTACTCGAAAGTGATGCGCCTTCCGGTGGTCTCAAAATATGTCCTGCAGGCCTTTAGCACTTCGTCTATCGTATAGCGGTTCGCAATGGGCATCAGGCTTTTTCGGATCTCATCGTTGGGCGCATGCAGCGAAATAGCCAGCGTGATCTGCAGCTTTTCCTCTGCAAGGGAACAGATCTGCGGTACAAGCCCGCAGGTCGATACCGTGATATTCCTTTGGCTGATCCCCGCCCCGTCGGGATGCGTGATCAGGCGCAGGAAGCGGATAAGATTTTCGTAATTATCGAGCGGCTCTCCGGTCCCCATCACTACCACGTGGGAGACCCGCTCACCGATATCCTCCTGTATCCTGTAGATCTGTTCAAGGATCTCGGAGGCAAGAAGGTTTCGGGAAAGACCGCCCAGCGTGGAGGCACAGAAACGGCAGCCCATACGGCAGCCGGCCTGCGACGACACACACACCGAATTGCCGTGGTGGTAGCGCATCAGCACGCTCTCGATGACATTGCCGTCGGAAAGCCGGAACAGATATTTGGCTGTCCCGTCAACTTTTGAACGCTGTACTTCTACTGTCTCGAGCGCTGTAAGCGGATACTCTGCCAGCTCACTTCGAAGCTTTGCAGAGAGGTTTGTCATTTCATCCCACGACGTGACGTGATGGCGGTGAAGCCACGAGAAGATCTGTCCGGCGCGGAAAGGTTTTTCTCCCATCTCCGCCATCAAGCCTTTCAGTTCCTCTTCCGTCATGGATCTGATATCAGGGTTAGTGATCATTTATTGCCTCCTGAATCGGGCGATAAAGAAGCCGTCACAGTCGTGGACCCCGGGGAACAGCTGCAGGTAACCTTCTGCACTGCTTTCGCACCGGAGTTCTTCGGGCAGGAAGGGGTCGAGGCTCTCCGCCCGGAAGGGATGGTTTTCCAGAAACCACCTGACGTTTTCTTCATTTTCTTTTTTGGAAACGGTGCATGTGCTGTACACCAGCACACCTCGCGGCCTTACATACTCGACTGCTTTCGCGAGAATAGCACGCTGAAGGCTGACAATGTCCTTTTCCCTCTCGTCTGTCATACGATATTTGATCTCGGGTTTATGGCCGATCACGCCGTACCCCGAGCAGGGGGCATCGACAAGGACGATGTCTGCCCGGTTCTCGGCATCCAGGTCCAGGATCGTTGCGTCCTGCACCTTGGCCTTCACGTTGATGGAGCCTGTACGTGCGATGTTTTCTTCGATCAGACGTACTTTGGCGGGGCTGATATCCCGCGCGTCCACGGTTCCGTAGCCGTTCATCAGATCGCCCAGATGAATGCTTTTTCCGCCCGGTGCGGCGCAGACGTCGATGATATAATTGCTTTTTTCGGGAGCGCAGCATTCCGCTGCCAGCATGGAACTCACATCCTGGACGACTATCTTACCTTCCCGAAAAGCATCGAGCATCAGCAGGTGATTGTAACCCGAGATGCGAAAAGCATAGGGAAGATAGGGCGCTTTCTGCACCTTTACCCCCTGTTCTTCCAGGCTCCTGACGATCCTTTCCTGCAAGATTCCTGTCTTTCTGCACCTTACGGTCACCGGTTTTTCTTTGAGAAAATCCGCCATCATCTTTTCGGCAGTCTCGATGCCGTAATCATCGATCCAGCGGCTTACCAGCCGCTCCGGCATGGAATAACGCACGGAGAGCGCGTGTACCGGATCTGCGTCGACAGACGGAAATTCTGTCCCGGACATGTTCCTGGCCGCGTTTCTCAGCACGCCGTTCACAAAAGATTTGAGATTGTAAAAGCCTCTCTTCTGCGCCAGCTTTACCGCTTCGTTGCACACGGCGCTGTCCGGAATGCTGTCCATATACCGCAGCTGGTAGATGCCGCTCCGCAGGATCTCGCGGATCACAGGCTTCATGCGGTCTACGGGCACGTTCGAAAACGTGTTCAGAATATAATCGATGGTGATGCGGTATTCCAGGGTCCCTTCGCACACACGTGTGATGAAAGCCCTGTCCTGTTTGGGAAGGAACTGATATTTATTCAGACACTCCCTTATGGCAACATGACTCATCGCACCGTCTTCGATTGCCAGAAGGATATCCAGCACCAGTTCTCTTGTGTTTTCCGTACCTGCCATAACCGTATCACCTCCATCTTAACTAATTCTCGGCTTTTGCAAGCATCGTGCCTTTTTCCACACGGCACCCTCTGAGGAATGCATCAACCGCCATCTTCTTTCGTCCTTCGAGCTGAACCTCTGTAAGGACAAGGACTCCGCTGCCGCAGGCTACGGCGATGCCTGAGGGATCTGCGCGAAGGATCTGCCCCGGGATGCCCGCAGTTTCAGCCGCTTCCTCTGCCCGGCTCTTCCATATCTTCAGTGTCTTACCGTTCAGGTAAGTATAGGCGCCCGGCCAGGGGCAAAGGCCTCTTACCAGCCTTTCCAGCTCCTCTGCACTTTTGCCGAAGTCGAGAAGACCTGCCTCTTTCTTCAGCATGGAGGCATAAGGAGTGGGACTCTCGGTGGGCTGCTTTGTGTACCCGGCGGTCCCTGCAAAAACGGACGGGAGCGTCTCGATCAGAAGCTCTGCGCCGGCCGCCGAAACGTCGTCAAAAAGACTGCCGCCCGTCTCCTCGCCGGTCAGGGGGATCACTTTGGTCGAAATGATATCTCCCGTGTCGAGCCCTTCGTCCATCCTCATGATCGTCACGCCGGTCTCTTTGTCTCCGTTGATGATCGCCTGCTGAATGGGAGACGCCCCGCGATATTTTGGCAGCAGAGAGCCATGTATATTGAGGCATCCATAGGGGGGCAGATCAAGAACAGCCTTGGGGATGATCTGGCCGAAAGCGGCGACGACGATCATATCGGGCTTCTGCGCTTCGAGCAGCTCGATAAATTCGGGCTCTCTCACCTTTTTGGGCTGCCATACCGGAATTCCCAGCCTCTCGGCCTCTTCTTTGACCGGCGTCTTCAGCATCACTTTACCGCGGCCTTTGGGTTTGTCGGGCTGCGTGACAACGCCGATCACCGTATAGCCGTTATCGACAAGCGCCGTGAGCGCCGGCACCGCAAAGTCGGGGGTTCCCATATAGATGATCCTTTTGTCCTTGTGATTATCCGATGTCATTTATTCTTCTTCCTCTTCCTCTTCTTCGTCGTAGGTCACCTTGTGGAGGTCGCCTTCCACCAGTCTGGTGTAAAGTTTGCCGTCCAGGTGATCGATCTCGTGGCAGAAGGCGCGTGCCAGAAGGCCGTCACCTTCATAGAACACTTCGTTCAAATCCATATCCAGAGAACGCACCCTGACATGCTCGGGTCTGGTCACCTGTCCGCTCATTCCCGGAACGCTCAGGCACCCTTCCTCGCCTGTCTGTTCTCCCGATCTTTCGATCACTTCGGGGTTGATCAGGATCACCGGCTGTGAATTGTCCTCCGAGACATCGATCACTGCGATGCGGCGGAGAACCCCGACCTGCGGAGCCGCAAGCCCCACACCGCTTGCGTCGTACATGGTATCCAGCATATCTTCGATCAGCTGTCTGATGCGCGGGGTGATCTCTTTGACCGGTTTGCAGATTTTTTCGAGGACGGCATCCCCTTCGGTTCGGATCGTTCTGAGTGCCATAAATATACTCCTTTTCATCAATAATTCTGTAATTTGGAATGTTAATGTTATCGGTAAACAGCCTTACGGCTGTGAACAGCGATCGATCAGTGATGATCGTACTGCATATATATTTCCCGAAAGCCGGGATTGATCGCTATGTAATCTTCCAGATGCTTTCTCAGTATCGTTAATGATGCATCGTCCTTTCCCTTAAGATAGAGGGCCTGACGATACATGTCTTTTACTTTGCTGACCTGCTCGGGTGCAGGGCCTATGACTCTGATCTGATATGCCGCCGACAGCTTCGAGCAGAACTTTGCGGCATAGTACATGCCCTGCGAGAGCTTCTCTTCGCTTCGGCAGGATGCGTGCACGACCAGAAGCGGCGCGGCCGGCGGATAATCCATGAGACTGCGATAGGCCATTTCTTCGCGGTAAAACGCTTCGTAATCCTGCCGGGCAGCCGTCTGTATGCTGTAATGCGAGGGGCTGTAGGTCTGCAGCACGGCGCTGCCGGTCCTTATTCCTCTTCCTGCCCGGCCCACCGCCTGGGTCAGCAGCTGGAATGTCCTCTCGGCGCTGCGGAAGTCCGACGCGTTGAGGGAAAGGTCCGCGGCCAGGATGCCGACCAGGGTGACCGCCGGAAAATCGTGTCCCTTGACGATCATCTGTGTCCCGATCAGAATATCCGCCTCGTGGGAGGCGAAGGAGGACAGGATCGCTTCGTAGCTTCCTTTTGTCCGTGTCGTGTCGGAATCCATCCTGAGGATCCTCGCCTGTGGGAAGCATTTGGCGATCACCTGCTCGACCTGCTGTGTGCCGGCTTTGAAGCCGCTGATGTAAGAAGATCCGCATTCGGGGCAGACCTTGGGCGACTGTGTCTGATAGCCGCAGTAATGACAGACCAGCCGTCCTCCCATATGCTGGGAAAGCGATACATCACAGTGCGGACACTTGATCACATGGCCGCACGATCTGCATGAGACGAACCCGGCATATCCTCTGCGGTTCAGGAACAGCATGATCTGTTCTTTTTTCTGAAGACGATCCTCCATCTCATCCCGCAGTCTGCGGCTGAGGATGGACCGGTTGCCTTTTTTCAGCTCTTCGCGCATATCGGTCACGACAACCTCCGGCATCGGCCTTCCTTCATGCCTTTCTGTAAGGCTGACCAGGCGATATTCGCCCGCGGCAGCTCTGCTGTAGGCCTCCAGTGAGGGTGTGGCGGATCCCAGCACGACATGCGCGCCTTCAAGCTCTGCACGGTGCACCGCGGTCTCGCGGGCGTGATATCTGGGTGTCTGCTCGCTTTTATATGCGGATTCGTGCTCTTCATCGATGATGATGAGTCCGAGGTTGGTAAACGGGGTGAAAAGTGCCGACCGGGGGCCGACCATAACCGAGATCTCGCCTTTTTTGGCCAGCACGAACCGGTCGTAGCGCTCCCCGCGGGAGAGCCGGGAATTCAGGATCGAAACTTTGCTGCCGAACCTTCCTACAAACCGGCGCACCGTCTGGTAGGTGAGCGAGATTTCAGGGATCAGTACGATCACCTGCTTTCCCCGATCGAGCATGTCCTGAATGAGCGTCATGTACACTTCGGTCTTTCCGCTGCCGGTCACTCCGTGGATCAGCACCGGACGGTTCCGGCCTTCGTTCCATTCCGAACGTATCTCCGATACCGCTGCCATCTGTCCCCGGTTGAGCGGCTTCGGCTCCTCACGGGGGATATCTTCGATCCGGAAGGGCATCCGGTAGGACTCTTCCGATTCCACGTCCAGAATACCGTTTTCTTTAAAAAAGCGCAGTACGGCGGGGGAAGCGCCCAGCTCTTTCGTCGCATACGCACAGTCCAGCGTTTTGTCTTCGCTCTCCAGGACTGTGCGGAGGAGCCTTGCGCGTGCCTTGCCTCTTCCTTTTTCGAGGTCCTCGAGAAAGAGTTCTGCCGTCCCGGGGTCCGCCTTCAGCACGATGCGTTTTTTCTCCCGTATCTTCATCTTTTCGCGGACAGGGAACACCGTGCGCAGCGACTGGATGACCGTGGAGCCGTAAGTCTCTCTGATCCAGGCGGCAAGCTTTAAAAGATTGGCTTCGGTGGTCTCGGCGCTTGTGTCTACCGAGAGAATGCTTTTTATGCGCTGTTCCTCGTAGGCCGTCTTGTCGGAAAGCCCTGTCACGTAGCCTTTTCGCTGCCGGTTTCCGGCGCCGAAGGGCACGGTCACCGTCATGCCTACACCGATCTTGTCTTCCCATTCGTCGGGGACCCGGTATGAGAAACTCCTGTCGAGTTCCCCCGAAGTGATGTCTATCACCACATCTGCATAAATCATATATGATCCGCCCGATCTTTTTTGTCTTCAGCGAGGATATCGGCGATCAGGTCTCTCTCGTCCATGGGATACTTGACGCCTTTTATCTCCTGATAATCTTCGTGGCCTTTTCCCGCCAGAACGACGATATCGCCGGGCTCGCCGTGATGGATGGCGTAGGCGATCGCTTCTTTGCGGTCGATGATCTCGATATATTTGCCTGTCGTTTTATCGATGCCGATTTTGATATCGTTGATGATCTCCTGCGGGTCTTCGAATCTTGGGTTGTCCGAGGTGATGATCGTAAAGTCTGCCAGCCGCCCCGAAACTTCGCCCATCTCGTATCTTCTGGATTTTGCGCGGTTTCCGCCGCATCCGAAGAGGCAGACAAGGCGGTGCGGATGATACTCTCTGAGGGTGGTGAGCAGGCTTTCGAGGGCCATCGCGTTGTGGGCGTAGTCGATCATCAGGGTGAACTCGTCCGATACCTTTACCATCTCTATGCGGCCTTTAACTTTTGCGGCCCGGAGTGCTTTGATGATGTTTTCTTCGGAGACGCCGAAGTGCCTGCAGATGGCGATCGCGGTGAGGGAGTTGTAGATGCTGAATTTTCCGGGGATGTCGATCTCTACCTTAAAGTCCATCAGGCCTTTCAGGTGATAGGAGATGCCCAGATAGCCTTTTCCGGTCACCATGACGGGATCTTCGGCGATCAGGTCTGCTTTGTCAGAGAAGCCGTAGGTCTCCAGATTGCAGGTGTGTCCTTCGATGATCCTCTCAAAGTGCTCATCGTCACGGTTTACGATACCGACGCGGCATTGTTTGAGGAGCATGGCCTTACAGGAGAGATAATGGTCGAAGTCTCTGTGCTCGTTGGGGCCGATATGATCCGGCTCGATATTGGTAAAGACACCGTAGTCGAAGATAAAGCCCTGAGTGCGGTGCAGCATGAGCCCCTGCGAGGAGACTTCCATAACGACTGCGTCGCATCCGGCATCTGCCATTTCGCGGAAATATTCCTGGATCACGTAGGATTCGGGAGTAGTGTTCGCTGCTTTGATGTGTCTGTCGCCGATGATCGCTTCGATCGTGCCGATCAGACCTACTTTGTGTCCCGCGTTTTCAAGGATCGATTTTACCATATAGGTCGTGGTCGTTTTTCCTTTGGTTCCGGTGATGCCGATAGTCTTCAGCTGTTCGGCGGGATATCCGAACCATGCGGCGGAAACAAAGGCCAGAGCGTAGCGGGTGTCGGGCACTCGTATGACAGTCACGTTTTCGGGGACCGTCACGTCGTCGCTTACGATGATGGCCGAGGCGCCTTTTGCGCAGACTTCTTCGGCATATGCATGGCCGTCGGAGACAGCCCCTTTAATGCACACGAACAGGCATGAGGGACCTGCTTTTCGGGAATCATAGACAACAGCTTCTATATCGCAGTCCGTATTGCCCTGCAGACATTCGTACTCAATTCTTTCCAGTAAAGATGCCAGTTTCATAAGGATCTCCTTCATCTATATTACTATAGAAAATTTTTTGTTTAACTATATTAGAATAACACACCGGCCGCGGGTTTTCAATCGTTACTCCGGCCGGACGGGGGTGATAAAATATGCACTGATTTGCATAAAATTTCAGTTTTTTCTTGCGATACTTTTATAAAATTATTATAATTAAAGTGTGAATTAAACGACTTCTCAGAGTCTGCATAAAGGAGGTATCTGCGCAATGGGTAAATTTGTCATCAGGAACACGAAAACAGGCCTCAAATTTGATTTGAAAGCAACTAACGGACAGGTGATCGCTTCTTCCCAGGTCTATAAGGGACTTGCTTCATGCAAGAAGGGTATCGCCAGCGTAGCAAAGAACGGCCCGATTGCGGAGATCGAGGATCAGACAGTGGAAGGATATGCTGTGCTGAAACATCCGAAATATGAGGTATATCTGGATAATGCCGAGGAATTTCGTTTCAGGCTGAAGGC
>CAMNGN010000021.1 GCA_946538475.1 uncultured Blautia sp. | reverse complement strand
CATCCGCAGCTGATAAGTTTTTTGGAGACATGTAAAAAAGGAGGGATGTAACGAATGCATCCGGGTATATCCATACCGATCTATTTTATAACAGACATTTTTGTGCTTCTGTTTGCCGTCTATTGCCTGAGCACTATACGGCCGGTCAAACGGGAATATCTTGTAAAACTTCTGATTTTTTCGCTGATCTACCTGATCGTCGCCGGAATACCGGTGGCCGGCGCTTTTCTGCCGGATTCCAAACTCAAGTTTTGGCTGCAGGGAGTCGGAAACATCTGGCTCGGCTTTTTTATCTACTTTGGCGGAATCCTGCTTCTGCTGATGCCGGTCTACCGGATACTGAGATGGACGGCGCACATTCCGCGCCGAACAGCGTTTACTTTCCTGATCATCTCTGTCGCAGCGGGGCTTGTCCTGCAGGTATACGGCATGATCCATGCACAGCAGCCGCGGAAGGTGTACTACGATGTACAGATCGACAAGGACGCCGGCGACATCAAGGAGATGAAAGTCGTGCTCATCGCGGATCTGCACATGAGCGTCAATTCGAAGCATTCTACCATACAGAAGATGGTGGACCTTGTCAATGAGGAAGATGCCGATCTGGTCGTGATCGCGGGCGACATTTTCACCAGCTCCTACGAAGGCATGTCCGATCCGGACCGCTATGCAGAGATCCTGCGGGGAATTAAATCGAAGAACGGCGTCTATGCGGTATACGGAAATCATGACGTGGAAGAGACATTGTTCGGCGGCTTCCCGATCTCCCCGATCAGCCGGGCGTTCAGGACAAAGCAGATGGAGGACTTCTTCGACAATGCAGGCTTTATCACCTTGTATGACGAGACCGTAATGATCGAGGACGAGGTTCAGCTGGTCGGCCGTGTGGACGGCGAAAAAGCCGGCGACGGCACTGCGGACCGTATGTCTGCGGCAGAACTTTTAAAAGATATCGATCCGGAAAAACCTGTGCTGGTGTTGGAGCATGAACCGGTAGACTACGCAAATCTGAAAGAGAACGGGGCCGATCTGGCGCTTAGCGGTCACACACACGCCGGACAGATATTCCCCGGAAACCTGGTAGTGCCTTTCTTTAACGAGAATGCCTATGGATACAAGGTGGCTGACGGGCTGCAGACGATCGTCACAGCAGGAGTAGGATTCTACGGACCGCCCATGCGTGTGGGCACGGACAGTGAGGTTACCGTTGTTAATATCACTTTCAAAGGTGGAGAATAAATGCGGAAATTACTCCCGTTCCTTAAAAATTATAAAATGCAATCGATCCTCGCACCATTTTTCAAGATGCTCGAGGCGATGATGGACCTGCTGGTCCCGCTTGTGGTGGCGGCTATTATCGACAGAGGTATTGCAGAAGGAGACCGGCCATTTATATTAGGAAGATTTGCCTTTCTTCTTCTGCTGGCCGCACTCGGCCTCGCTTTTTCGATATCCGCGCAGTGGATGGCGGCAAGGGCGAGCGTGGGCGTTGCTTCTGACGTCCGCCGGGCATTGTTCGACCACATACAGAGATTCTCCTATACAGATCTGGACAAGGTGGGGACCGACACCCTCATCACACGGATGACGAGCGATGTGAATCAGGTGCAGAACGGAATCAACATGGCGCTGCGCCTGCTGCTCCGCAGTCCGTTTATCGTGTTCGGATCGATGATCATGGCCTTCACGATCGATGTGCGCTGCGCTCTGATCTTCGTCGTCGCCATCCCGGTGCTGGGCGTGATCGTGTTCGGCATCATGGTCGTGAGCATCCCTCTGTTTAAAAAGACGCAGGAGGCGCTCGACCGGCTTTTGGGGATCACCCGCGAAAACCTGACCGGCGTGCGTGTGATCAGGGCTTTCTGCAAGGAGAAAGAGGAGATCGATGAGTTTGACCGGCAGAATCAGGCGCTCACAAAGCTGAACGAATTTGTCGGCAGGCTCAGCGCATTGATGAATCCGCTCACCTATGTGCTGATCAACATCGCAACGATCTTTCTGATCAGACAAGGCGCCCTTCGGGTGAACATGGGGGCGATACGTCAGGGCGATGTTGTCGCGCTTTACAATTACATGGCACAGATGATCGTGGAGCTCATCAAGCTGGCAAGCCTGATCATCACGATCAACAAAGGTCTTGCCTGCGCCGACCGCGTGAGCGTTGTGCTGGACGAAAAGCCGGGGATGGAGTTCCCGGGCAGCACTGTCGGGGAGAAACGGAAAAGCACCGGGACGGTCCCGGCTGTTCGCTTCGACCATGTTTCGTTCGGCTACGCCAATGCCGGAGCGGACGCGGTGGATGACATCGATTTTACGGTGCAGAAAGGGCAGACGATCGGCATCATCGGCGGTACCGGCAGCGGTAAATCCACTGTCGTGAACCTGATCCCGCGGTTCTACGATGCCACCGAGGGAAAGGTGCTGGTCGACGGTATCGATGTAAAGGACTATCCCGAGGGGAGTCTGATCCAAAAAATAGGAATTGTCCCGCAAAAAGCGGTTTTGTTTGAAGGGACCATTCGCGACAACCTCAAATGGGGGAACGAGGATGCCTCGGACGAGGAGCTTATGGAGGCTGTAGAACTTGCGCAGGCTAAGGAAGTCGTGGAAGGAAAACGCGGCGGACTTTCGGCCATGATCGAGCAGAACGGCCGCAACTTCTCGGGCGGCCAGAGACAGAGGCTCACGATCGCCCGGGCGCTGGTCAAAAAGCCCGAGATACTGATCCTCGACGACTCCGCCAGTGCACTGGATATGGCGACGGATCAAAGGCTCCGCACCGCCATCCGCGGCCTAAGTTTTAATCCGACAGTGTTTATCGTGTCACAGAGAGCTTCGGGAATCCGGGATGCCGACATGATCCTGGTGCTCGACGACGGACACATTGCCGGAAGCGGAACACACGAACAGTTGATGAAAGACTGCGAGACCTACCGGGAAATCTACTACTCACAGTTTCCGGAGGAGAGAAAGGAGGCCGCGCTTTGAAAAAGAACAACAGTAAAGCCGGCGGCTCCTCGATGCAGACATTAAAGAAAGTCATGAGCGTGATCGGGCACTACCGGATACTTCTGATCCTGAGCATTGTGCTTGCCGGCCTTTCGGTCGTGCTGCAGCTCTATATTCCGGTGGTCTTCGGCAACGCGATCGATGGGATAATCGCGGCGGGAAAAGTGGATTTTGAGCTTGTTTCTACGCATCTTTTCAAGGCACTGATCCTGGCGGCCTCCGCCGCAGCCGCGATCTGGGTCATGAATATGATCAACAACAGGCTTGCCTACAACACAGTGCGGGACATCCGTTCACGGGCGATCCGGAATATTCAGGCGCTGCCGCTTTCGTACCTGGACGCGCACAGCTCCGGGGATATCGTGCAGAGAGTGATCGCCGATACGGACCAGCTCTCGGACGGCCTGCTGCTTGGATTTACGCAGCTGTTTTCGGGAGTCATCACCATTTTTGTGACGATCGGGTTTATGTTTTCCCGCAGTGTTTGGATCACCCTGACAGTGATCGTGCTGACGCCGGTGAGTTTTCTGGTGGCGCGTTTTATCGCTTCGCGGACATTCAAGATGTTTCAGAAACAGACGCAGATCCGCGGAAAACAGACAGCTCTGATCAACGAGATGGTCGGGAACGAGAAGATAGTCAAGGCCTTTGGGTATGAAAGCAGAGCTTCGGAGCGTTTTCACGTGCTCAATGAGGATCTGCGGAAAAGCTCCGAGATGGCTGTGTTCTTCAGCTCCATCACCAACCCGAGCACCCGTGCGGTCAACAACGTGATCTATGCGCTGGTGGCGCTGCTCGGTGCATGGTTCATCATGGCGGGTAACCTTACGGTAGGCGGCCTTTCGGCACTTCTTGCCTACGCTAACCAGTACATGAAGCCCTTCAACGATATCAGCTCGGTCGTCACAGAGCTGCAGAACGCGATGGCATGCGCCGCGCGGGTGTTTGAGCTGATCGAGCAGGAACCCGAGACGCCCGAAGCCGACCGCGTCATGGAGCGTGCGGACGGTAAGGTGGATATACAAAATGTGTATTTCTCCTATGATAAGAGCAAAAAACTGATCGAAGACTTTTCGCTTCACGCCGAGCCCGGCATGCGGATCGCGATTGTCGGCCCCACGGGAAGCGGCAAGACGACGCTGATCAATCTGCTGATGCGTTTCTATGATACGGACAGCGGAACGATCTCGATAGATGATGAACGGATCGACGAAGTGACGAGGCATTCTCTTCGCAGCAACTTTGGCATGGTCCTGCAGGAGACCTGGCTCAAGAATGCCACGGTTCGTGAGAACATTGCCATCGGCAAGCCCGATGCGACCGACGAGGAGATCATCGCCGCGGCGAAGGAGGCGCACAGCTGGGAGTTCATCCGCCGTATGCCGGACCGCCTCGATACGATCGTGACGGACGATTCGATGAGCCAGGGACAGAAGCAGCTGCTCTGCATCACCCGCGTGATGCTTTGCCTGCCGCCGATGCTGATCCTGGACGAAGCGACATCCAGCATCGATACACGTACGGAGATTCAGATTCAAAACGCGTTTGACAAATTGATGAAAGGGAGGACGAGCTTTATCGTCGCCCACCGTCTCTCGACAATAAGGAACGCCGATGTTATTCTGGTCCTGAAGGACGGTAAGGTCATCGAACAGGGAAATCACGAGGAACTGCTGAAGAAAAACGGGTTTTATTCGGAACTTTACAATTCTCAGTGGAAAAATAGTGCGGCATAAACAGGAGGGGAAGAATGGCAGTGCAGAAACAGGGCAAATATGGTATTGTTGTGTTTGGCGCGGTGTTTGTCGATATCAAGGGATATCCGCTCACACCTTTCATTCCGGGCGGGAGAAACCGCGGAAGGGTGCTGAATGTTCACGGCGGAGTAAGCCGGAACGTGGTGGAAGATATCGGGAACGTAAGCCTTCATCCGACGTTTGTCAGCGTAGTGGACCGGAGCGGCCTGGGTTCGGATGTCATAGAGCGTCTGAAAGAACACAATGTAAACACCGATTTTATCATAAGGTCCGAAGACGGCATGGGAACATGGCTTGCCGTGTTTGACAACTCCGGCGATGTGGTTGCATCGATCTCCAAAAGACCCGATCTGAGCCCGATATCGGAAGTACTGGCGGAGCATGGAGACGAGATCATCAGCGGCGCGGACAGTATCGTCGTCGAGATCGATATGGAAGAAGAGCAGCTGAAAGAAATCTTTGCACTGGCTGAGAAATATAACAAGACGGTGTACGCGGTCGTATCCAACATGACCATTGCGATGGAGCGGAGGTACTGGCTGAAAAAGACCGGCTGTATCGTCTGCAATGAGCAGGAATGCGCGCAGCTGTTCTCCGAGCCATTTGTGGAAAGATCGCTCGAAGAGATGGCGAAGGTCCTGCCCGATCCGGTGCGGAAGGCAAAGATCCCGCGTATGATCGTCACCATGGGATCCAAAGGAGCGGTGTCCGCAGAGATCGATGGGTCGACAGGAATTATACCTGCCTTTAAGGTGGACGTGATGGATACGACGGGAGCGGGTGATGCCTTCCTGGCCGGTGTGGCGATCGGGCTCACCTACGGAAAAAGCGTCGAAGAAGCAGCCCGCATCGGCACAAGGCTGTCGGCTTCGGTCATCACTACAGACGAAAATGTCTGCCCCAGCTTTCGGCTGGAGGAGTTTGGAATAGAGATAGAGTAAACACATACCCGGAAAAACAGGCAAACGGAGGTACTTAACATGAACAAATACAGAGATTTTGATAACTATCTGAAGGAATATCCGTCCGTGGACGGCTGGTTCGGCAAATACGGCGGAAACTTTCTGGAGAATCCGGATCTGATCGAGGCATTCAATGAGTATGCCGAAGCATACAACACGATCGCGCAGTCGTCACAGTTTATCGCAGAGCTGCGCCGCATCCGCCGCGATTTCCAGGGAAGGCCGACGCCGGTCTATCATTGCCGGAACCTTTCCAATCTGCTGGGAAGGACCCAGATCTATCTGAAGAGAGAAGACCTGAATCATACCGGAGCGCACAAGCTCAACCACTGCATGGGTGAAGGACTTCTGGCCAAATACATGGGCAAGAAAAAACTGATCGCCGAGACCGGCGCAGGACAGCACGGTGTGGCGCTGGCAACAGCCGCGGCTTACTTCGGGCTGGAGTGTGATATTTACATGGGCGAGGTGGACATTGCCAAGCAGGCCCCGAATGTGACCAGGATGAAGATCCTCGGCGCAAATGTCGTTCCGGTAAGCTTCGGACTGAAAACACTGAAGGAAGCAGTAGACGCAGCGTTCATGGCTTACTCCAGGGAGTATAAGGACGCGGTGTACTGCATCGGTACGGCAGCCGGCCCGCATCCCTTCCCGCTGATGGTGCGCGATTTCCAGTACTGCATCGGCCAGGAGGCGAAGGAGCAGTTTGTGGAGCAGACCGGACATCTTCCCGATCAGGTGGCAGCGTGCGTGGGCGGCGGCTCCAATTCCATCGGAATGTTCACCCCGTTCCTTGCCGATCCGGTAGAGCTGGTCGGTGTTGAACCGCTCGGCCGCGGCCCCAAGATGGGCGACAATGCCGCGTCGATCACCTACGGCAAAGAGGGCGTTATGCACGGATTCAACAGCATCATGCTGGCGGATGAGAACGGAGATCCGGCTCCCGTTTATTCCAACGCGAGCGGCCTCGACTATCCCGCAGCAGGACCGGAGCATGCGCTGCTTCACGACATGGGCAGGGTAAAATATACGACTATCGGGGACGAAGAGGCCATCGAAGCGCTGTTCCTCCTTTCGAGACACGAGGGAATCATTCCTGCGATCGAGAGCTCGCATGCTCTTGCATATGCGATCAAGGTCGCAAGGACCGGCATGACCGGCTCGATCCTGGTCAACCTGTCGGGCCGCGGGGATAAGGATCTTGACTTCGTGGTGGAGAACTACGGATATGGACCGGATTTTCTTGAAAAGATGAAAAATAAATAAGCATTTCGCTTCTTGCATTTTATGGAGAGCACATTATGACAGCAAAAAAAATTTTTTTGACAGACCTGGACGGGACTTTGCTGGACGATAACAAAAAAATCACTCCTGCTACGATGGCAGCTTTGGAGAAGTTTGCGGCAGCAGGAAACGTATTTGCCATCAGCACCGGCCGCGGAACGGAGAACGCCGTGTATGTGCAGAAGAATTATGGACTTACGTTTCCCGGAAGCTACGTGATCGCTTACAACGGTGCCGAGATATATGATTACAGCGCGGGGAAATCGATCTACCGCGTGGGCGTGCCGCTTGATGTTACCCGTGAGATATTACAGATGGCAGCGGAGCGGGGAGTGCATGTGCACACTTTTAACGACCGCTATATCGTGGGAAGCGCTTTTGACGAAGAAATGACGTTTTATAAGCGCATCATCAAGACCCCGGTGATCATCACCGACGATGTGATGTCCGAGCTGGACAAGCCGCCGTGCAAGCTGATCGGGATCGAGCTTCATGATCATGAGAAGCTGGAGGCCTTCCGGCTGGCGGTGCTGGATAAGTTTGGCGACGTGGTCAACGCCATCTATTCCAACGCCAACTATCTGGAGCTCTTCTCGAAGGAAGCCGGAAAAGGCGCTGCGCTGCTGCGTCTGTGCGAGCATCTGAACATCCCCCGCGAGAATTCGATGGCCGCGGGCGACGCTGAGAACGACATCTCGATGATCGAGGCCGCAGGCCTGGGGATCGCCATGCTGAACGCGGACGACGAGGTGAAGAAGGCGGCGGATGTGGTGACCGGGGCGGATAATAATCATGACGGGCTGGTACCGTTTTTAGGGTGAATAAATGAGTAATAAAAAAGAAAACTTTATCACACAATACTTTGACTACCTTCAGGAAAAAGGCCACGTCACCAAGCGTGTCCTGATGAGCGCCATTGGCGTAGTTGTCTGCGGCATCAGCGTCGGATTTTTCAAACGCGCGGCCTACGGCGTAGACCCCTACCAGTCCCTGATGAGCGGGCTCGATTCGGCGCTCCCCATAAGCTACGGAACACTCTACGTGCTTGCCACGCTGGCGCTTTTGTTCTTTGCCCTGTTTGCAGACAGGCACTACATCGGTCTTGCGACCATCATCAACCTGCTCTTCCTGGGATACATTGCGCAGTTTACGCACGAATTCCTGCTGAAGACATTTCCGGGGCTTTCCGCAGCCGGCAGGTTTGGATTTCTGATCATCGGAATCGTGGTCATGTGTCTGGCTTCTTCGTTCTACTTTGTCGCAGACCTGGGAGTCTCCACATATGATGCCGTGTCGCTCATTATATCGGAGACATGGCATCTGATGAAATTCCGCACCTGCAGGATCCTGACTGACCTGGTGTGTGTCGTCCTGGGATCGGCGCTTTACCTGCTTTCGGGGAATCCGCTGAAATCGCTTCCCACCGTGGTCGGCATAGGGACGATCATCACCGCGTTCTTTATGGGGCCGCTGATCGCGTTCTTCAACGTGCATATCGCGGAACCGTTCCTGTACGGAACAAAGCAAAAGTAAAATGAAATGACGGACAAAATGGTATTTCCTCCGACGTATAATTATATTGTCCCGCATAGTCGGAGGGGGGTAAAAGAGGATAAAAGTGATCGGCCGGACCTTTCACTTTTATCCTCTTTGTTGTTTCGGGACTGTGAATTGCAGGACAGGTGTGATAAAATAGGTTGAAAATGTCAGGTTGTATTCCGGTTGGGGAAGGAGGGAACGTATGCAAAAAGAATGGCGGAAGGGACGTTCTGTATTTCGGAAACCGAAATGGAGTCTGTTTTTTTTGATCCTGCCGATACTTTGTCTGATCATGTCCGGCTGCAGCCGAAAAGAAAAGGAGACGCCCCCGGCTGTCCCGTCCGCAGCCGGCCGGGATTCGGGAGGCCTTGTGATCGGTTTTTCTCAGCTTGGCAGCGAGAGCGCCTGGCGGCTTGGGAATACGGCGAGTATGGAGAAGGCAGCAAAGGAATATGGATTCCGGCTGATCGTGGAAAACGGTATGCAGAAGCAGGAGAACCAGATCGCCGCGATCCGCTCGTTTATCGCCTACCGTGTGGATGTGATCGTATTTGCGCCGATCGTGGAGGATGGATGGGCAAATGTTCTGCAGGAGGCGAAGGAGGCCGGGATCCCCGTGATCATGATGGACCGCCTGATCAATATAAAGGATTCGGATCTTTATACAGCCTATATTGGCCCGGATCACTATCAGGAAGGCGTCAATGCAGCGAAATACCTTCTGAAAAAGGCCGAGGAGCTGCAAAAGGACATGGCTGAAAACGGCAAAATCCACATAGTGGAGCTTTCGGGAACGGAAGGCTCCAGTCCGATGATCAGCCGGTTTCAGGGCTTCCATGACCTGATCGACCGTGACGAGAGGTTTGAAGTACTGGAGACAGTGTCCGGAGATTTTCTTCGGTCGAAAGGCAGAGAGTGCATGCAGAAACTTCTGCGGAAGTATCCGGGGGAGATCGATGTGCTTTATTCTCACAACGATGCGATGACATTGGGTGCCATCGAAGTGATGGAGGAAGAGGGCATAGAGCCCGGTAAGGATATTGTTATCATCTCTGTGGATGGGGAACAGGCCGCGATCGACCTCCTGAAGGAAGGGCGGATCAACTGCGTAGTAGAGTGTTCACCGATGCTGGGAGACGCTGTGATGGAACTGGCACAGGCGATCGTCAGCGGAGAAGATTATCCGCGGATCTCACGCCCCGAGGAAGACTGTTTTACGGAGTATGATGACCTGAGCAGCCTGGAGCCTCGAGGCTATTGAGGAAGAACAGATGAAAAAACAGGGAAAGAGCCTTTCAGGCCAGTTGTGGTTCTTCACAAGACTGATCATGATCATTCTGCTGATACCGGCGGTGACGAGTCTGGTGGTCATGGCGGTGTACGCTGTTTCCTTTCAGAGTTCCGTGTCTCTGATGGGCAGTGTTGCGGCGCTCAGGCCGGTCGTGGAAGAAGAAATACCGGAAAAGCTCTGGTCGGTGGTTGCCGGCAGAAGCAGCTATGCCGACAGCGGTGTAGATGAAACAATTCGGGAAGTGAATGATGCGCTGGACCGGTTCCTCACAAGAATACCGAAGGATGCTGATTCCAGTATTACCGTTGCACGCAGGACGATGGATACACTGGCAACATACGCTGACCGTATCGAACAGGAGATGAGCAGTGAGAATATTCCCGTGACAGTCAGCGAAGGAACCCTGGAAGAGGTGCGTTCGGTCGCAAATCTGGTCGGAAATATGTTGGAAACTTTTATCGAGGACGAGGCGCTGGAGGCAAATCGGAAGAGTCTGTCATTTCAGCATACAGTCCGCAATGTGGTCGGTATAAGTATTCTGCTGATCCTGGGCTCGCTGCTTGTCACAGGGTGGGCAGGCCGGCGGCAGACCCAGTCCGTCCGCAGCGCCATCGGTCATCTGGAGCAGTTTACAAAAGAGCTGGCCGGCGGAAATTTGCAGGCCCGCGTCGAGACCATTCCTGTGGAAGAACTTTCCGGACTGACACGTGATGTAAACGCGATGGCGGAACAGCTGGGTGATCTGATGGAGCAGAATCGGCAGAAGCAGGAGAACCTCAAGAAGGCGGAGCTCCGGACCCTGCAGGCCCAGATCAATCCGCATTTCCTTTACAATACGCTGGATACCATCGTCTGGCAGGCACAGTCCGGAAAGAATGACGAAGTTGTCGCACTGACGAAATCTCTCAGCGATTTCTTCCGAAGTTCTCTGTCTTCCGGCGAAGACTGGGTAACCGTTGAGCAGGAGCTGAAACACCTGAACGGTTATCTGTCGATTCAAAAGACGCGCTACCGAGATATACTTAACTATGACGTGACAGCGGATCCGGCTATGAACGGGTATCCGATCCTGAAGCTTTTGCTTCAGCCTTTGGTGGAAAATGCGCTCTACCACGGGATCAAGTATAGAAGAGGCGGCGGTGTGATCCATGTAAGAGGATCCATAAAAGACAACATGCTCTGCTTTGAAGTACAGGATACCGGAAGCGGCATGTCGCCGGAGAAGCTGGAGGAAGTGCGTGAAGCTATGCGTCAGGGACGGCAGATGCGCCGGGATCCGAATGAACCGGAGCCGGGAGGCGGCTTCGGCCTGTACAATGTGGACCAGAGGATCCGGCTGTATTATAATCAGGACCATGGCCTGCAGATCGAGAGCAGTCCGCAGGGAACGACGGTTTCGTTTGCCGTTCCCGCGATGATACCGGACAGAACGCAGACAGAGTTCATGCAGCAGGAAAAGTGAAAGGGATGAGGGATCATGCTGCTTAAGGTATTTCTGGTGGATGATGAGATAGCGACGCGTGAAGGCATACGCTCTTCATTTCCCTGGGATGAGGAAAATTTTACACTGGTGGGTGAAGCACCTGACGGCGAGATCGCATTGCCGATGATCGCCGATGAAAAACCGGACGTCGTAGTGACGGATATACGGATGCCGTTCATGGACGGACTGGCGCTGAGCCGGGCCATCCGCAGGAGCATGCCCTGGATACATATCGTGATCCTGTCCGGCTACAGTGATTTTGGTTATGCCAAGCAGGCGATTTCTCTGGGCGTAGAAGAGTATCTGCTCAAACCTGTCACGGTGGATGAACTTCGAGAGGTGCTCGAACGAATCCGGAAGAAGTCGATGGAGGAGCGGCAGCGGAAGGCTGCCGAGCAGCTGATGTCCTCCGGGATCAGCTTTGTACAGGAAAAGCTGCTGAGCTCACTGCTTATGACCCCGATGGATTCGAGGGAAGCGGCACAGATGCGGGCACAGATGGAAAATCTGGGAATCCATGTGACAGCGCCGGTTTACAATGTACTGGATATTCGCTTTAATTACGGTGACGGAGAAGACAGCACGCGCGGCATCCATCTGCTCCAGACTCTGGCAGAACAGAGCGGCGGGGATATCCTGCTGACCGGTTCTCCGCATGGGGCTCTTGCGCTTGTGATGGACAAAGGACGTGAGGAGATGGAGGAACACTGTTACACCTTTGCCTCCTCAGCAGCTTACTCTCTGGAACAGGGCGATGCCCGGGATGTGCTGGTCTGTATCGGCGAGCCATGTTTCCGGATGGAAGATATCTATGATTCCATGCGGTCCGCCAGGCATGTGCGGCACATCGTCGATGCTGAGAAAGAAGGAGGCCGGAGAAAGATCGTCGGTGTCCAGGAGATGGAGGATACGCCGTTGACAATGCAGCATCTGGAGATTCAGCCGCTTTATGAACAGCTTCAGTACATCCGGCCGGAAGATTTTCCCGAGGTATTGAGTTCTTATATTAAATCACTTCTTCAGGCAGATCTTCACACCGGCGTTTCGGAGGATTATCTGCGCATGGAGGCGGCGCTGACAGCGACCCGTATTGTCCGTGAAGCCGGAGGGGATCCTGCGAAAGTGCTGGATCTGCAGGATTATGAGGCCGCCATGCAGGCGGAGACAACAGCCGCGGTTCCGGAGGAAGTAGAGCGTCTGCTCAGAAAAGCGCTTGCTTTTCGGGACCGGGAAAACCCTCTCCACGGAAACAGGGCAGTGATGAACGCCCGCCGGTATATGGCAAAGAATTTTACGGATCCAAACCTCATGCTGCAGGATGCCGCAAAAGCAGCCGGTATGTCGGCCAGCCGGTTTTCGACGGTGTTTGCACAGGAGACAGGCATGACATTCACCGAATACCTGACCGGCCTTCGTATAGCAAAGGCAAAAGAACTCCTTCGGGCGACAACGCTGCGTTCGTCCGAAATCGGAACCGCTGTCGGGTACAGCGACCGGCATTATTTCAGCTATCTGTTTAAGAAAAATACCGGAATGACACCCAGTGAGTTTCGTGAAACATCCTGATCGCAGGCGTAAAAAAATATCCAACCGAAATAAAATAAAAATACACCATAAGCACCGTCTGAAAATTTCAGACGGTGTGTTTTTTAACCAAGACAGAACGATATTCCATTGAATTAATTGTCTATTTGGTATAAGATTTATTCATCTGAAACGCAACGGAAACGGCAATATCAACAATTTCAAAGGAGGATTATCTTATGAAGAAGAAAGTTTTGGCTGCAGGTTTAACAGTTGCTATGTGCTTGAGTATGGCTGCTCCGGCGATGGCGGATATCCAGATCGCATTCTCCCAGATCGGACAGGAATCTGACTGGCGTACCGCTAATACAGACTCGATCAACGGAACGATCGAAGCACACGAAGGCTGGGAGCTTATCTATGATGATGCACAGCAGAAACAGGAAAACCAGATCAAAGCTCTTCGTAACTTCATTACACAGGGCGTTGACTACATCCTGTTCACAGGCGTCGTATCCACCGGCTGGGAAGAAGTTCTCGCAGAAGTTAATGAAGCAGAGATCCCGCTGATCCTGATTGACCGTCTTCCGGACTGCATCGATGATATCGACTATGTCGCAGCATTCGGCGGAGACTTCGTAGAAGAAGGTCGTCGTCAGGTTGCTTGGGCAGGCGAATATCTGAAGAGTGTCGGCCGCGGCGAAGAAGAAGTGAATGTAGTTATCATGGAAGGAACGACAGGCGCTTCTGCTCAGACCGGACGTACCGAAGGTAACCTGGCTGCTCTGGAAGAGTATCCGAACATGAAACTTGTAGGACAGCAGACCGGTAACTTCACCCGTGCAGAAGGCCAGGCAGTTATGGAGAGCTGGCTGAAATCCATCGACAAGATCGATGTCCTGATCGCTCAGAACGACGATATGGCACTTGGCGCAATCGATGCTATCAAGGCAGCAGGTCTTGAGCCGGGCAAAGACATCATTATCGTTGGCTGCGACTCTGTTAAGGCTGCTTTCGAAGCAATCGTTGCAGGCGAAATGAATGCTACGATCGAGTGTACACCGCTGTATGGACCGTTTGTTGAGGAGACCATCGAGGCTCTGGAGAACGGCGAAGAGATGAGCAAAGAGGTCATCCATCCCGAGGAAGGCGTTTACGATATGGAAGGCGGAATCGACCTTGGAACCGTTACCTCTGTTGCTGCCGCAGACGTGATCGACGAGCGCATCTATTAATTCAGTCTGAACGCTCGCAAACAGAAAGGCGAGCTGCTGAATAAGTATTGACGACAGGGCGGTGGCTTCCACCGCCCTGTTTTTTAACCAACAGCCCACGGAGTGGGCTATTGGCTGTCGGCAAGCAGCGAAGCGGATTGCCGGTAACCTTTGACTATTACATAAACGCCAAGGAGGTGAAAACTTGCCGGCAGATATTATTCTTGAGATGAAAGAAATTGAAATACAGTTTCCCGGCGTCAAGGCTCTGGATAAAGTCAATTTCACTCTGCGAAAAGGCGAGGTCCACTCCCTGCTGGGAGAAAACGGAGCAGGAAAATCCACACTGATCAAATGCCTGACCGGTGTTAACCATAAAGACGCGGGACAGATTATTCTGGACGGAAAAGAAATCAATCCGACCAGTCCGCAGCAGGCCATGGAACTGGGTATCTCTACGGTGTTCCAGGAAATCAACCTGTGTCCAAATCTGACGGTTGCGGAAAATATTTTTATCGGGCGGCAGCCCATGAAACGCGGGGCTATCGACTGGAAGACCATCAACCGCAGGGCAGATGAACTGATGGAACGGTTTCATCTGGACATCGATGTCACCCGTCCGCTTTCTTTCTATTCGACGGCGATCCAGCAGATGGTTTCTATTGCCCGTGCCGTGGATGTGAAGGCGAAGATTCTGATCCTTGATGAACCGACATCGTCTCTGGACGACCATGAGGTTCAGCTTCTGTTTGAAGTAATGCGTGATCTGCGAGCAGAGGGAATGGGCATCATCTTCATCACGCATTTCCTGGATCAGGTCTATGAGATCTCGGACCGCATGACGATACTGCGGAACGGACATCTGATCGGGTCCTATGGAATCGGTGACCTGAACAAGGTTCAGCTGGTCACGGAGATGATCGGTAAGGATATCGATGTGATCTTTAATCTGAAGAGAGCAGATGTGAAGCCGGATGCGCCGTACATGCTCGAAGCAGAGCATATCGGAGTACCCGGAAAGGTCAAAGATATCAGTGTTAACCTGAAAGAAGGGGAACTGCTGGGGTTTGCAGGCCTGCTTGGCAGCGGAAGAACGGAGACGGCGGAAATGCTCTTCGGAGCGGAGAAGGTTTCACAGGGTACCATTAAGAAGAAGGGTACGAAGATCAATCTGTCCAATCCGCATGCGGCGATCATGGAAAAGATCGCGTTCTGCCCCGAGGACCGTAAGGTCGACGGAATCATCGGAGATCTGTCCATCCGAGAAAATATCATGCTGGCTGTGCAGGCACGCAGGGGCTTTCTGCATCCCATGTCCAGGTCAGAACAGGATAAGCTTGCGGAAAAATATATCGCGGCTTTGGGAATAGCCACACCGGATGCGGAAAAGAAGATCAGCGAACTCTCCGGAGGCAATCAGCAGAAAGTGATCCTTGCCCGCTGGATGGCGACCGAGCCGGACGTATTGATCCTTGATGAGCCGACACGTGGTATCGATGTCGGCGCCAAGGCTGAGATCCAGCGTCTGATGTTGGAGATGTGCAAGGACGGTGTGTCCGTTGTGTTCATCAGCTCGGAACTGGATGAAATCATCCGCTGCTCCAACCGAATCGTCATCATGCGCGATCGGCAGAAGGTGGCAGAGGTTGACGGCGCAACATGCACACAGCAGGATATACTGAATATTATTGCTGAGGGAGCGGCAGCACAGAAGACAGAGGAGGCGGGAGTATGAAAAAGAAAGGATTTGATTTATCCGCGCTCACGCGGTCAAAGATCACGTGGGCTGTTGTGGCGGAGGTCCTGATTCTGCTGGTATGCTTCATTATCCGGCCGGACTTTTTCTCGATCAGCATCCAGCCGACCACAGGCGTATTGTATGGGAGCCTGATCGATATCGTGAGCCGCTCGGCGGAGATCACCATCATTGCGATGGGCATGACGCTCGCGATCGCGCTTGGCGGTACGGATCTGTCCGTCGGTGCCCTGGTGGCTGTATCCGGTGCGATGTCCCTTAAGCTGATGCGCTGGGATGTTCTGGAGTATGTCACACCGGGCGACTACTCGGTTAAACCGTTCTGGATGGCAATTCTTTTTCCGCTGATTACCTGTACACTGATGGGACTGTTCAACGGTTTCCTGATTTCGAAAGGCGGAATGCAGCCGTTTATTGCTACTCTGATCCTGATGGTCAGCGGCCGTGGTATTGCGCAGATCTTGACCGACGGAAAACAGTTTACGACCATGTATTCTCCGTTCCGCGTGATAGGACAGGGCAATCTGGGACCGATCCCGATGCCGATCGTGATCATGGCAGTTGTCTGTATCGGTATGGGCCTGTTTGTTCGAAAGACGGCTTTCGGCACCTTTGTCGAATCCGTCGGCGTAAACCGGAGCGCAAGCCGTCTGTCCGGCATCAGTGCCGATGCGGTCATCATGATCGTCTACTCGCTCACCGGTTTCCTGTCAGGTATCGCAGGACTGATCTATTCCAGCCGTATTATGTCGAACGATTCCAATAACGCCGGCATTAATTATGAGATGGACGCAATTCTGGCGGTCGTTATCGGAGGAACAGCCATGACGGGCGGAAAATTCAGCCTGGTCGGTACACTGATCGGCTCACTTATCATCCGTACCATCGTAACCTTTGTCTATTATTTCGGGATCGTTGCGGAAGCGACGATGGCGTTCAAGGCGCTGATCATAGCGGTCGTCATCATCCTGCAGAGCGAGCCGGTGCGTGAATATTTCGCCCGCCGCTCCGAACGTCGCGCAAGCCTGAAGAAGAGTTGAGGAAAGGAGGCACGCATTCATGGAAAAAACAGGAAGAAAGCGGCAGAGCCTTCTCTCCCGAATCATGAACCCGAAGTATATTATGGTCTACGCGACCATAGGAATCTTTCTGATCATCTACATTTTTGGCGCCATCAATTATGCCGACAAAGGATTCCTGACACTTCGCACGCTGATCATCAGTATGTTTACGGAGAATGCCTACTATGGCATCAGCGCAGTAGGCATGACGATGGTTCTGATCACCGGAGGAATTGACCTGTCCGTCGGAGCAGTCTCCTCTCTGACCGGCATGCTGATCGCCTACGGCTCTGCCAGAATGAACCTGCATCCGCTGGTGTGCCTGGCCTTTGCCCTGGTTGTCGGTGTCGGACTCGGCGTACTGATGGGAGCAGCGATTCATTACCTGAACGTTCCGCCGTTCATTATGACGCTGACCGGCATGTTCCTGACAAGAGGTATCTGTTCTCTGATCAGCCGGGAATCCATAGAGATCCACAACGATATGATCGATGCGCTGGCCGGTTTTAAGATCTATATCAAATGGTGGAATGAGGATGGCGAGTGGGCGAAGATAAAGCCTATCTGCTATATCAACTTTAACCTGCTTCTGTTCGTGGCCATGATCATTATCGGTACGATCCTGCTGCAGAGGACCCGTTTTGGACGTAATGTCTACGCTATCGGCGGTAACGAGCAGTCCGCAAAGCTGATGGGTCTGCCTGTGGCACGAACAAAGATCCTGGTATACGCATTTAACGGCTTTTGCTCGGTTCTCGCGGGCTTTGCCTATGTGCTCTACGTCAAGAGCGGCTGGAACCTTGCACTGTCCGGAGGCGAACTGGAAGTCATCACCTGCGCCGTCATTGGCGGAACTCTGATGACCGGCGGTGTCGGCTACATGATCGGCACATTGTTCGGCGTACTGCTGAAATCCGCGATCCCCGCCATCATTACCTTCAACGGCAATCTGCTGTCCTGGTGGGGTAAAATCGCAACCGGCGTGCTGCTGTTGCTGTTTATCTTCATCCAGCGCGTGGTAGTGCTGTACTCCGATCGAAAGAAACAAGAGTAGGTGCTTACAGCATCTATGAGATCCTATAAGTGCTAAAAAATGTTCATCAAGGAATCCCGAGGGAGAAATCTCTCGGGATTCCTG
>CAMNGN010000020.1 GCA_946538475.1 uncultured Blautia sp. | reverse complement strand
TGGCACTTTTGGCGACGGATGGCATGCTGGTGAAACGTCCGCTGGTGGTCGGCGACGGGTTTGTCCTCACCGGGTTTAAGGAAGATGAGTGGGCAGAAAAGTTAAGGTGAAACGAAGGACATGAGTAAATGGGGACGTTTCGAAAACCCGGAAGGTTTTATTCGTCAATCTTCACAAAACGCTTGCATTGGTACCTGTTTTCAAGTATAATGCGGGTGGTTTCAGACAATCGGCCTGTTCAGGTTATCGAAAGGGCGGAAGGATATGAATAATTCCTACACACTCGTTTTTACCATTTTGGCTATTCTCCTGGCAATTGTTGATTTTAACTATTGCTGGAAAGCCTACAAAATGCCCGGAGGTGATCTGGTCCGTTATCTGGGACTGTCGGCTCTTTTTGCCGGTGTGACCACAGCTTCTTATTTGCTTAGTCTGTTGGCTCGCACTTCGGTAGTCATGTCTGTCTGCTCCAGCATCTATTTTGTCGGAATCGACTTTATGTTGGTGTGCCTTCTTCGTTTTACCTACAGGATTACCCGCACGAAGCTGGAAAGAAACGTCAATACTGTCAAAAATGTAATCTGTGGCTATGCTCTGGTCGAATGCATTATTTTCCTGATCAATATTTTTAATGGAATAGCTATTGAGTATAAGAAAACCTCTGAGGGATTTCTTTCGATATATTCCTATCAGATGAAGCCGCTTTATCACATGCATCTGGCTTATACGTATATTCTGACGGTAATTATTCTGATCATTCTGATTCATAAAGCAGCATTTACTCCCAGACAATATCGCAATCAATACCTTCTGATTGTTCTCGCTATCGTTGTTGTTGTCCTGACCAATGCAGTTTTCCTTTTTATCGATAATAAATCCCCCTTGTCAACCCTCGACTGGTCGATCTTCGGCTACAGCGTAGGCCTGTACATCATGTTCTGGGCGACTTTTAACTATCGTGAGAACGATATGCTGAAATCGCTGGCCATGACCATCTTCCAGAACATCGATCAGGGAATTGTCCTGTTCGATTATATGGACGAGCTGATCATGTACAATCAGCGGGCAGCTGAACTCCTGCCGGATATCCATTTTCAGGAGCAACTGACGATGCCTTCCTTTATAGAAACTTATGCTCTTGAGCCTGAAGATCCTGCCGAAGAGCATTATAGCGTTCAGTGTGAGCGGCACGGTTCCCACGGACAGCCTCTTCGCTGCGACTTTTCCAGGCTCAGAGATAATCAGGGCGGGATCGTCGGAAACCTTTTTGTGTTTACCGATGCGACTGACAAGACCGACATTATGACCGGTTATCAGCTGTGGGATACTTTCAAAAGATTTTCGGCGGAGAATCCTTATGCCTTTGACCATCCTACCGCCGTAGCCATGTTCGATATTGTTGGCCTGGCTGAGATCAATCGCTCCTTCGGCCGAGAGATCGGAGATCAGCGGATTCGTGTGCTGTCCAAGATCATCCGCAAGCACATGCCAAAAGAGACCTATTATGTACGTGAGCATGAGGCACATCTGATCGCGATCTGCCCCCATTATCGTGAGAAGGACATTTTTAAAAATGTACAGGAAGTTCTTGAGGCGGCGGGAGGCAGTGTCTTATATGGCCTCAGCGAAACATCTGACGATTTCGCCGAGATCAGGAATGTCATAGATGCCATAGGTATCGCTGCATCATCGCTGCAGACCAAAAAGCTTCTGAATCCCCAGTCCCACCATTCACAGACGCTCACCTCCCTGGTACGTGCGCTAAGAGAATCTGATTCTGACACAGAGGCACATGTAGTGCGGACCCAGAAGATGGGCGAAGCTCTGGGAAAGCGGATCGGTCTTTCTGATAAGCAGCTGGCGGATCTCCGCTTGCTGTGCCTGCTGCACGACATTGGCAAGATCGGGATTCCGCTGGAGATACTGAATAAGCCCGGCCGCCTGACTGATCAGGAGTGGGCGGTGCTCAGGACTCATGCTGTGAAAGGCTATCAGATCGCATTGAGCTCTGAGGAGCTGAAAGGAATTGCTCCTCTTATCCTTTATCATCACGAGCAGTGGGACGGAAAAGGGTATCCCGAAAAGCTGGGAGGAGAAAGTATCCCGATCCTCAGCCGAATCATCAGCATTGTGGACAGCTATGATGCTATGGTGAATACCCGTGTATATAGGAAAGGCAGGTCTCCCGAGGAGGCTCAGGACGAGATCCGCAGGTGTTCCGGCACGCAGTTTGATCCTTTCCTTGCTGAGGAGTTTCTGAAAATGCTGGAGGAGAATCCGGAAATCGCCGGAGGAGAGAAGACGGGAGGAGAAGAGGTCCGCGTCTTTATCCAGGGGGCCGTCAATACAGATGACGTGAGCGGAGACACACAGAATATTCACTATAGCCGATACATGCTCGACCTGGATGACATAATTGTAGAGGTGGATGAAGAGTTCGAGGAGATCACAGGCTACAGCAGCCATGAGGCCGTCAACGAGATGTCGCAGTACGATCTCATTCCCGATGAAGACAGAGCATATTATATCATGCAGGTCAACAATTCCTTCAATCGCGGGAATACCGCTTATCTTAAGCACAAGATCGTGAGGAAAGACGGAGAGGTCATCTGGGTGGTATGCTACGGGAAGCGCTATTATGATTCAGCGGAGAAGGCGTTCCGGAGTGAGATATTTATATTCAGGGCGGATCAGTGAGAAGTGGAACACAGGGACGGTTCCTCGTTCCACTTTTCCGGAGAACACAGGGTCGCTGCACTAACAAACATCTTTTTTATATAAAAAAGAATCAAAAGACAAAAACCCGGACTTCGAAAAGTCCGGGTTTTGTTGTAAAATATTATGAAACGAGGAACCATCCTCGAACCGGAAAGGTGAGTTGAAATGGAAATATTGGACATTTGTGATGAGAGTGGACTGCCGACGGGCGAAATCGTCGATAGGGATATTGCGCACAGGGACGGTATTTTGCACCGGACGGCGCATGTATGGGTAGTAAAAAGGACGGCTGCGGGATATGATGTTCTGCTTCAGAAAAGGAGTATGGACAAGGAATCTTTCCCGGGGCTTTATGACACTTCGTCGGCGGGACACATACCGGCGGGGGAAGAACCGGTGCCGTCGGCGCTTAGAGAGCTGGAAGAAGAACTGGGAATTTCGGCACAGCCGGATGATCTGGCCTTTGCCGGTATGTTTCGAATTCAGTACGAAGAGGAGTTTCATGGAAAACCGTTCAGGGATAATGAGGTGACAAGCGTCTATGTATATCACAAGCCGGTAGAGATTGAAAATCTTTCTTTGCAGGCGAGCGAAGTTGACGAGGTCAGGTGGTTTGATGTGGAAGAAGTGTATCGGGAAATACAGACCACGAGGGAACGGTTCTGCGTTCCGACGGAGGGGCTGATGGTGCTGCGGGATTATCTTAGCCGGCAGGAGCATAACGTGGAAGGATTCAGACCGGAATATTGAGAGAGGAGTGGAACGAGGAACCGTCCCTCGTTCCGGAAGGATTATGGATTTCAAGAAATTACTTAACACACCGGAATATGATTTCCTCCGCACCGCCCCGCGGCTGGGTTCGCGCATCATGCTGCTGGGGGTGAGCGGGAGTCATGGATATGGGACGAACAGAGAGGGGAGTGACATCGATTTTCGCGGTGTTACTTTGAATTTCCCCTCGGACCTGATCGGGATGACGTCTTTTGAACAGTACGAGGATAGAAAGACGGACACGGTCGTCTATTCTTTTAATAAGTTTATCAAGCTTATTCTCGAATGCAACCCCAATACCATCGAAATTCTGGGACTTGATGATGACCAATATGTCATACAGTCTCCCGTCGGAAAGGAACTGCTTGACAGGAAAGGCTTATTTTTATCAAAACGGGCGGCAACGTCCTTTGGTCATTTCGCCGAGGCACAGCTCAGAAGGCTGCAGAACGCGATCGCGAGGGATACTTTGCCGCAGACTTCCCGTGAGGAGCACATACGAAACTCTGTGAATCATGCTTTGGAGGATTTCAACCGAAGGCAGCCGGAGGAGTTTGCGACAGATGCTACGCTCTACATCGACAAAGCAGTGACCGAGGGCCTTGAGACCGAGATCTTCCTTGACGCAACGTTACGGCATTATCCGCTCAGGCGATATAATGACCTGATGAATACGCTCCACTCGGTCGTTCGGGATTATGACAAGATCGGAAAGCGAAACCATAAGAAGGACGATAATCATCTGAACAAGCATGCCATGCATCTGGTGCGGCTTTTTATGATGGGGATCGATATCCTGGAAAAGGGCGAGATTCGTACGCACAGGCCGGAGGAGGATCTGCGTCTCCTTCGGAGCGTTCGGAATGGGGATTATATGAAGGATAATAACCTGGTGCCGGAGTTCTTTGATATCGTGACGGATTATGAACGGCGTTTCCATGAGGCAGAGCAGCGTAGTGTTCTCCCGGATTCTCCGGATATGGAAGCGGTAGCGGCGTTTGTGGAGAGTGTTAATCGGCGTGTGGTGACGGGGGAGATTGGTTGAGAGAATTGTGAATACACCGGGGAAACACAGGGGGTGGATGAAAAAATAGAAATGAGAGTATTAATCTGGATTATTGTAATAAATCTGCTCACTTTTATTCTTTTTGTTATTGACAAAGAAAGAGCAGTAAAGCATAAATATAGAATCAGCGAGTTTACATTATTGACATTGTCTTTCATGGGAGGCTCGTTGGGAGCATTGCTGGCAATGTCTCTGGTGCGGCATAAGACAAAAAAGAAAATATTTACAGTGGGAATCAGGTTGATGCTCGTGATGCATGCCGTACTATTGGGAATATACATCTATAAATCCGGGTATATGGCTATTTTTCGTGGCTGAGTGAATGAATGGAACACGAGGAACCGTCCCCGTGTTCCACGACTTTTTCAGCTTTCCCAGAACAGCTCATCGAGCGTTTTATCCAGTGCTTTACATATAGCGATGCACAGGCGGATAGTAGGATTGTAGTCGCCTTTTTCGATCGCGCTGATGGTCTGGCGGGAGACGCCGCAGATTTTGGCAAGGTCGTCCTGCGAGAGGTCCTTTGCGGCCCGGGCGGATTTGAGCCTAAGATTCTTCATATATTATTCCTCCTCCCTGCGTCCGTCTGCGATGTGTTTGATAAGGAAAATAAGTCCGATGCTCGCCAGCATGATCATCACCAGAATATTCATGAAGGGCAATCCAAACTTTCCGTTTTCCATCAGTGTTCCGCTCTTTACCGCGCCTATAATCGGGATAATATTCAGAGCTGTGACGATGATGAAAATAATGGAGTATCTGCGGGGATCATTGTTGAGGCCCCAGTATACATCATGCCAGATGCTGTAGCAGCAGAGAACGATGCAGCCGGCAAGTAAGCTTGCAAAGTGGAGCAGATAGTTTTCGAACAGATTGTTCACCCCTCCTATCTCGATGATCATCATTACGCATTCGCATGCGACTGTTGTGTAGAATGCATACATATACGCACGGCCACGGATTTCTTTCTGGCGCTCGTCATATTCGGTTTGTGCTTTGTGGTTGGTGTTTGCGACTTTGAAGATGATTACGGCGATGATGAGTCCTACAAGAAGACCGACGGCTGCGCCTGCAGATTTAAAAATATTCATGACTTCCTCCTTTGGGTAAACTGTTCGCCGGGGCCTTTGCTCCGGCATTTATATTATTGTTGTATTTTGTGAAGCGGATCAGACGGCTGTTTCGAGGCTTTATTTCCGGAGACCGATCGTATCCACGGGGATGAGAAGCAAGTGATTCAGTTTTCTGACCTGAGATCATAATACAACGACGATGGAAGAATGTCAAGTATATTTTACAAAAATCTTTTAATGAATGAAAAATGGAAGGTGAAACAGGGGACGGTTCCTCGTTCCGCCTTGGATGAAACAGGGACGGTTCCCCGTTCCAAGGTGGAACGAGGAACCGTCCCCTGTTTCATCCAAGGCGGAACGAGGAACCGTCCCTCTGTTCCATTTTGGCCTCCGTCACCCCTTTTCCGGCGTTGGGTACAAAGGCGGAGTATACCACATCCGCGGCGAACAGCGCTAAGAGAGCGATGCATATCGGCCAGAGAATTCGTTGTTTTATCTGTTCCAGGATATCATCGATCAAAGGTGCGACCGCGTAGACGACGACCATGCCGCCAATGCCGAACACCAGAAGGCCTTCGGCGCAGATGCGTCCGTTCAGATTAAGGTAGTAACCGGTGTAATCCCACCACCTTTGGCCGTCGTGGAGGAGTTCCAGGATCCACGAAGTCATGTATTCCACAATGCCGCAGAGCACCACGATCAGCCAGAACTGGGTAAACGCGTTGCTGCGGAACCGGTAAAGGACGACCAGGATGAGGAGCATTCCGCCGCCGTAGATGGGAAGCCACGGACCGTGGAGGACGCCTCTGTTGGCAAATTCGCCGGTCTGGAGAAGATGAAGGACCACTTCCCAGGCCCAGCCAAACATACATCCGCTGAAAAACAGCAGGATGAGCGAAGTTACGGCATAGTGACGAAGATATCCTCCGTCTTCCCACTTCTTCCTTTTGCGCACTTCCGGGATCGGGAACAGCCTTGTCGGATAAGTGCGGCCATTCAGCGTATCGGTGTAAGAGTCCACGATCTGTTGGGCTTTTGCCCACTCGCGGTATTCTTTTTCGGCTTTGTCATAGGAAAGGACGATTCCGAAATATTTCTCCGGAAATCCCCAAAATCCTTTTCGGGGCTGTGGCTGCGGTATCCGCTGAAGCTTTGTGATATCCGCGTAAACCGGGGCAAGCTCATGCTTCTTCGGCGCCACAAACAGGAAGCGGTCATTGAGCTGCTTTGTGCCTTCCACCTTGTTGGCGATGGACAGCTTTCTTATGCATGCATAGTACTCCGCAAAGGTTGCTTCTCTGTAAGGGTTTGCGAACAGCATGCCGGCCAGCCCGCCGGTCGCGAACGAAAGGATCTGCCAGGGCAGGAGCGAGAGCTCAAGTCGAAATGCCTCCCACTTATGGCCCTTCATCATGCGTTTGGAAAGGCGGATGGCTTCCATGGCGGGAATATCCGGATTCTCGGCAACCAGGTAGGGCACAAGAAGATAGGCGTACCGCATGACGGGGAACATCACGATGGTGAAAAGCCACAGGTAAGTGAGTATCGAGTAAAGTGCCATGGTGCGGGAAGCTTTGAAATGCTTCTTTATTCTATATAAGAAAACAAAGCGCGAAACCGGAACTTTTTTATAGAGGCGCCCTTCCAGAAAAACGCGGCTGTAGCCGACACGGTACACATTGCCGATGAACAGCCAGAAGAGGACCATCAGGGCGAAGCCAAGTACGGACAACAGAATGACCGACAGTCCCTGCGACCCGAGGATGGTATCGATGAGCGTCAGCAGATGCAGCAGCAGTGCGCCTGAGGCGATCGTATTCACGACGGAGGACAGTACACCGCGGGAATGACCGAGCTCGATGTCTCCGATGTAAGTGTCTTCGCCTGTATACACGTCCATTCTGTGTTTTACAGATTGGATGGCACTGTCCAGGTCACCGTTTACGATGTCGTTAAAGACGCTGAATTCTCCCCCGGCACTTACACCGAGTGCAAGAGAGGAAGTGTCGGTCTGTTGTTCCCTGGCGCTTCGCTGCAGCCGAAAAAGCTGAAGGGAGTTGGAGTACTCCGTTCCCAGGATTGCCGCCAGAAGACAGGCGACTACAAAGATCAGGTAGTGACCTTTTAGTGAGAGACGGGCTCGTTTCCGGATTTCTTTTCTTTCTATCATATGGTCTCCTTCTTTTAACAAGATTGATTGGGATAAGTAAGTAACTTCCTGAAAAATGTACAGAGTCTTTTACATTATATTACTTTTGGGGGGAGAGGTAAAGGTTCATCACGATGGTTTTTATGATGTGTTTTTATGGCTGCTTTTATGATGATAGAGCGCGAATGTGCCGGGTATCTTTGGCTTGCGGTTTATACATGACATATGTATAATTATAATAAATAATAGAGGGGAGAAAAGGAGGAAAATGAAAGAAAAGATTGTTGTTACAGCTCTTTTTTGCGCGATGCTTATGCCTGTTTATAACTGCCCGGCGGCTGAACCCGAGGCAGCAGATAACGGAATCTGGACAGAGGAGGAAAAACCTGTGAGTGTCCGGTATGATCGCCTGGACGAAAGTTATGTTTCTGCCGAAAGTGAAGATCCTGAGCAGATCGGTTCTCTTATCGATGCCATCAGGGAGCTGAAAGTGGGAGAGCAGAACGAAATGGAGACTCTCGACCAGGGAGATTACCTGACATTTACTTTCGAAGACGGAAGGGAAGTTTATCTGGAGTTTCAAGGGGATAATCTTGTTACGGAGGATAACGGGCAGTATTCTGTGGAAGGACTTGAGAAGCTTCATACTATTTTCAACGAGATGTATGATCCGGAAAACATAGCGCATTGGGAGGAAGGCGAGAACATGAAACTGAAGATAGGGGACACTGAGGTGTCGGTTATATGGGAAGACAACGCATCGGTGAAAGAACTGAGATCGCTGCTTCCTTTGGAAATTAAAATGTCGATGTATGGAGGTTTTGAGCAGGTCGGTTCCATCGGACAGAGCATTACAAGAGATGATAAGCAGACGACTACGCAACCGGGCGACATTGTGCTGTATTCGGGCGATCAGATCGTCATTTTCTACGGGTCGAATTCATGGGCTTATACACGGCTGGGGCATGTGACTTCATCTCAGAGAGAGATGGAGGAGCTGCTGGGGGCCGGGGACGTGACGGTGACGCTTTATTAAAATTTAACCAATACAAGTAAGTCCCCTCCTTCAAAAAGCGCAAAGCTTTTAAGGAAGGGTTAGGGGACTTGCTTGTGTCAGGTGTGGTTCAAGCCACACCTGACAGCCCACGGAGTGGGCTATTGGTTACCGGCAAGTAGCGAAGCGGATTGCCGGTTACCTTTGACCGGTGCCTGACACCATAAAATGATTTTTATGGTGTCAGGCACTGTGAATTTTTATTCGGCCTCAACAGCCTCCTCAGCTTCTTCGAGGGCAACGATTCGTCCTTCGCCATAAGGCTCGGCATATTCGTCGCTGATAATGCCGCCAAGGGTTTCGGTGACATAGTCGATAAGGACCTGGTTGTCGATCTTGACGGAATCCTGGAGAAGGGTGGCGCCGTCGAAGGCGGTATAGCCATCGCCGTTGGCTTTCAGTAAATAATTGGTGCCGGCTACGGTGTAGGTCTTTTCGGGATCAAGCGGTTCGCCGCCGACCAGAACTTCCTGTACACGGCGTTCGCCGTCGATACCGGTCATTATAGAGTTTTCGTTCTGACTGCAGGGGCTTTCGATGTCGGTGCGGTAGGTGAAAGTGAGGCCGGAAACCTGAAGGAAGCCGCCGAATTCACCTGGGGCTGCATGTACACTCCACTCGAGAGCGTCGAGGATCTGCTGTCCGGTCACTTCGACAACGCACAGCTCATTTCCGAACGGATGCACTTTCATGACATCGTCTACCGTAATGTCGCCTGCCGGGATGGGCACGCGGACACCGCCGCCGTTTACAAATCCGATGTCTGCCTGGCCCTGGTCGCGGAAAGCATCGGCGCACAGGTCGCCAAGATTGGTCTCGGCAGAACGGACGATACGGATCGGCTGTCCTTCGCCATCAACCGCCTCGGGGTCATGAATGTAAAGCTCGACCGCACTTGTTGCTACCACTTCGGCAAGCTTTTCGTCAAGCTCTGCAGTTGCCTCTTCTACGGCAGCGGTCATGTCATTTTCCACACCGATCAGATCGGGCAGCGAAACGTCATTGTTCCAGGAATACAGACCTGAGGTTATAGCTTCTGCGGGATCCGCGGGGATATTGACCCAGCCGATGCCTGCCAGCTTTGTGCCGCACGCGGAACGGATCACATCTTCGCCGTCCTTGTTTTTAACGACGAGCTGATCGGTATCGTGGCTGTGTCCATCGAGGAAAACATCTATTCCGTTGGTGTTTTCGATCACATCTGCGTAGGTCCAGGGAATGCACTCAGCTTCGTTGCCAAGATGGGCCATCACGATAACATACTCGGCGCCTTCGCCCCTTGCGTCATCGACAGCCTTTTGCACCGCATCGTAGAGGGCCTGGCCTGTATCATCCTGCATGAAACCGTAGATGAAGTTTCCTTCTTCGTCCTGGAAGTAGGAAGGAGTTGAAGTAACCAGAGTCTTGGGAGTGGTGACGCCTACAAAAGCAATCTTGACGCCGTCGAATTCTTTGATCACGTATGGGTCGAAGACAAGCTCGTCTTCTTTGGTGAAGTTGCAGCTGATGTAGGGGAATTCTGCCATTTCGGTAAGTTCGAAGAAGCGATCCATGCCGTAGTCGAATTCATGATTGCCGGGGATGGCAACATCATAGCCGATCTCATTCATCAGTTTGATATCCGCTTCGCCTCTTGTCACTGTGCCGAGAGGCTCGCCCTGAATGGAATCGCCATCATCGACGAGAAGAACATAGTTGTCTTTTGCCATGGTGTCATAGACAGCTTTGAGGCCGACATAACCGAAGTGCTGATCTACACCGCAGTGAACGTCTGAAGTGTACAGGATGCATACGTCTTTGGTGAGGCCGGAGGCTTCGGCGGGAGCTTCTTCCTCCGCCCATACAGGGACAGAGACAACCATCAGTGAACTGAGAAGAATAGCCAACAACTTTTTCATAAAACTCCTCCTTTCATCAGAGAAATGTAGATATTATGCATATTCGCAGCATATGAGAATAACATGTATTGAAAAATATGCACAAGTTATATTCTATTATAGCTGTATTATGAGGCAAATTCAACGGATAATAGGGAGAGAAAAAGAAAAAATGTCGGATTTATGGAAAACAGGCGTGGTGAAAGAACCGGGGGAGTGAGATGGTGTCTAAGACAGATGCGGATAGAATGAATGTATACTACGCTGTATCGGTTGTGAATCGTAACCGGAATAGTTCAACAGCAATAGAGAGAATCGGCAGCCCACTATGCGGGCTGCCGAATGTGCGTTTTATGAAAATTTTAGAAAAAGTTTATAAAAATTTAATGGTACCTGACACCATGAATTCTATTTTATGGTGTCAGGCACCGTGAACTTTTTGTGTTGCATCAAATCGGAAAGATGCTAGAATTATGCTGGAAATGTAAATAAAGCAGGAGGTCAGTAAGGAATGGATCAGATATGGATCGATATGTATGAGGCTGCCAAAGCCGTGCTTGGAGCAAAAACAATTTCAGATTATGTTACGGCCGGGGAGGTTTCGGCAGCGGTAAGGTCGAAAACGGGGAAAATATATGTCGGAGTCTGCATCGATACATGCTCGACTCTTGGAATATGCGCGGAGAGAAATGCCATTTTCAATATGATAACGAACGGGGAATATGAGATAGACCGAGTGCTTTGTATTCCGCCGAATGAAGGAAAAGGTGCGCCTTGTGGAGCGTGCAGAGAATTGATGGTTCAGCTGATGCCGGGGAAATATAAGGATATTGACATCATGTTGGACTATAAAAAAGGGCGTGTTGTAAAGCTGGGAGAACTGACCCCTGAATGGTGGATAGAATAAAATAGAAGGAAGAGTTTATGACGAAAGAAGAGGCCAGGCTTCTGCTGCATGCGGACAGGCATGATTCGGCCAAAGAAATAAGGAAAAAGTATCTCAGGCAGATGAAGATTTTTCATCCTGATAATAATGCCGCGCCTGATCTGGATGTGCGTTTGCTGAACGAAGCGTACCGGCTTCTTCTGGAAACACAGGGAGCGAGCGACGATGGCCTTATTCCGGATTGGGACGCAGATATTGTCAGAGAGGCGTTTTGCGAGAGAACCATCTATATGTCACATACGTTTGATGACGGAGTGACACATTTGATTGCCATGGCTCGCGGGAAGTACCTCTGGAATCCGGAGGCCGAAGAGTTTTCTATGCTTTTGAAGAGCGTTTACGAAGCGGCCCACAGGCTGGCCGGCAGGGAAGAGCCGATGGTTTTTCACTATTTGATGCAGGAGTTTATCGACCCGATCTATGTTTTGGAAAAGCTGGGGAAAAGTGCATTTCGGTGTAAAGTGGAGCCGGCGCCGGGGGATGAGGCTTCATTGCAGGTTAAAGCATCATCTTCCAGGCTATATGCTATGGGTAAGCGAATCTACAGGGTATCGTTTTCGGACAAGAGCCTCAATTATGTTATCACACCATTGGTCGAGAACAGCTGCGCTACGGCAGAGGTTTCGGGAGGGGTCCTGAGGCTTACGATGACCGGAAAGAAATTCGTGCGGGATTTTTCGAGGGCTAATGAGGCGATTTTGAAAAGTTCACAAAAAGTTCACGGTGCCTGACACTGTGAACAGGAAAGGTTTGTGATATGAAAAGATATGATTTTAATCACGATTGGGAATGCAGAACGCTTGGCCGTGGGGCAGAGGCAGTTCAAGTTACGCTTCCGCATGACGCAATGCGGACGGAGAGCAGAGTGAGCACTTCCCTCGGAGAGCGCCATATAGGCTGGTATGAGGGAAACGACTATGAGTACCGGAAGCGCTTTTTTCTTCCTGCAGAGCTCAAGGGAAAAAAGCTGATCCTGGAATTTGAGGGTGTTTACCACAATGCAGAGGTCTTTATAAATGGAAGAAAAGCCGCAAGCTGTCCCTACGGCTATACCAATTTTTATGTGGAGCTGAACAGATTCCTGAAGGATGGGGAGAATGAGATTTGTGTGATCGCGCATAATTCGGATCAGCCAAATTCACGCTGGTATTCGGGAACCGGAATATATCGGCCGGTATGGCTGTGGGCGGCCGGGGAGAAACATATAAAGCTGAACGGAATCCGTATTGAGACGCTTTCCATACGGCCGGTCAAACTGCGAATACAGGTGAAAACTTCGGTTCCCGGAAATGTGGTTCTGGAAATCTATGATAGAGAAAAGGTCATTTATCGGGATGAAGGGGAGAAAGTCTTTGAAGTGACATTGCCGGATGCAAGGACCTGGAATACGGACACGCCGTTTCTTTATACTGCAAAAGTGATGTTCGAAGATGATGAAGCGGAAGAGCGATTTGGCATCCGTACGCTTTCATGGACACCGCAAAAAGGGCTGGCGATCAACGGAGAGAGGACCGTTATTCGCGGTGCCTGCATTCATCATGACAATGGTCTTCTGGGTGCATGTACGTATCCTGAGGCGGAAGAGAGACGCATCCGGATCTTGAAGGAAGCAGGCTACAATGCGGTTCGTTCTGCACACAATCCATGCTCGAAGTACCTTCTTGAGGTCTGCGACCGGCTGGGCATGCTGATGATGGATGAGTATGTTGATTGTTGGTACATGCACAAAACGCAAAATGATTATGCTTCCTATGTGAAAGACCGGTGGAAACGGGACCTGAAAGCTATGGTGGATAAGGATTTTAATCATCCTTGCGTGATCATGTATTCGACAGGCAATGAAGTGGCTGAGACTGCCGAGAAGAAAGGTATAGCTTTGCAGCGGCATTTTACGCGGTTTCTTCACAAGCTGGATGGCACGCGGCCGGTGACTTGCGGTATCAATATTTTCTTTAACTTTCTTTCTTCCATGGGGCTCGGAGTTTACAGCGATGAAAAGGCACAGAAGCAGGCTGAAGCTGCAAAGAGAGCTGTTCGGGAGGAATTCGTGAAGGGGACGCCTCCGGATGAATTTAAGAAAAGCGAGTTTCATGGAGATTCCGCGAAGCGGGAAGCACAAGCCGAAGCGGTGAATAAACCGAAAAAGAAGCCTGTGGGTTCGGAATTTTACAATGTGCTTGCCGCAAAACTAGGCTGTGATTTTATGAAATTCGGCGCATCGCTTCCTCCCTGTGATTGGAAAACAAGGGATGCATTTGCCGCCATGGATATCGCCGGTTATAACTATGGTATTTGGCGCTACAGACATGATGCCAAAAAATATCCCAACCGGCTGATCCTCGGTTCGGAGACATTGATCGGCGATGCGTACGATTTTTGGGAGATCGCAAAAGATGTCCCGCAGGTTGTGGGCGATTTTGTGTGGGCCGGCTGGGACTACATCGGAGAGTGCGGTGACGGTGCGCCGGAATTCGCGGATTATCGGTCGGATGCGCCTGAGGATCGAATCAGAGGCGGTTCATGCCGCATCGATGTGACGGGGAAGAAGACGCCCGAGGTGGATTACACCCGAGTGGCTTTTGAACTGGAGAAAGGGCCTTTCCTCGCTGTGTTTCCTCCTTATGAGAAAGAAAAGCCGGGTATTTCCGGATGGCAGCTGACGAAGGCGCAGAGAAGCTGGTCGTGGCATGGGTGCGCGGGGATGGAGACTGAGGTGGAAGTGTATGCCCGGGCAGATACAGTGGAACTGTTTGTCAATGGGGAAAGTGTGGGAAAGAAGAAAATGAAAAAAGCCCGCACGAAATTTCGCGTGGCGTATCAGGATGGAGAACTGCGGGCGGTAGCTTATAATAAGCGGGGCGAGAAAACGGGAGAGGATGTTCTGCGCACGGCGGGGGCAACGACAGAGCTTCGGCTTGAACCCGAAAAAAAGACATGCCGTCCCGGAGAGATGGTTTATCTGCGCATGCGGTATACAGACGACAAAGGGGAATTAAAGCCGATGGAAAAACATTGCATCCGCGTGAGTGCGGAGAATGGCATTGTAATGGGAACCGCTAACGGAAGTGCCTATTTCCACGGAAATTACGCTCAGTCTGAAGTGCCTGCGTATTTTGGGGAGGCCCAGACTGTAGTAAGGGCTGAGGCTTCCGGGGCTTTGCGGGTGACGATAACCGATGGTGAACGTACTGCGGTGGCGGAGATAGAATGTGCGGAGTGAAATGGATAGGAGTCCGTTCACAAAAAGATCACGGTACCTACCATAAAAATTTCTTTATGGTGTCAGGTACCGTGAATTTTTTGTGAACTTTTCAGATGTCCAGCGCGGCGTGATAGCCCCAGTATACGGCGTTGGTGATGGTGGAGACGCGGGAGGCGTCGCCGATGACGCGCACGTAGGGGGCAGTGTCCATCAAGGATTCTACTGTGTCGGTGGTGGGACGCTGGCCGAGGGCGCAGATTACGGTGGTTCCGGGGACCAATACTTTTTGACCGTTTTTGTCCTCGCACAGCACACCTTCTTTTGTGACTTCGAGGCCGCGGTACTCAGTGTGGACGGTTGCGTATTTTTCGATTTCGGCAAGCAGGAGCGGGCGATGGCGCACGTTGGCGTCGGGGGCAAGCCGATCGCGCATTTCTACAAGATGGACTTTTTTGCCTTCCATCCCCAGATGGATCGCGCACTCGCAACCCGCCAGGCCGCCGCCGAACACGACCACATCATCTGTCACTTTGTCTTTTTCTTTGTAATAGTTGTTCACGATGACAACATTTTCTCCGTCAAGGCCCGGGATGGGGGGAACCAATGGGCGGGAGCCGGTGGCGATGATCAGAGCGTACGGCGCTTCCTTTTCCACATATTCGGGCGTGACGACTGTGTTGTAGCGGAATTCCACGCCTGCTTTTTGCGCCAGAAGGGCGTAGGTGCCGGCCAGCTCATACATTTCGTGTTTGAAGGGAAGAGCCTGCTCGCTTTTCAGAATTCCGCCCGGTTCGGATTCCTTCTCGCAGAGGATCACTTCATGGCCGCGTCTTGCTGCAGTGTAGGCGGCGTAGAGACCTCCGGGACCGGCGCCTGCTACGAGCACTTTTTTCTTTTCCGCTGCTTTTGACACTTCCGAACCTTCCGATTCCCTGCCGATGAGCGGGTTGACTGTACAGCGTCTGGTGGAAGTGGCGGCGCGTTCCGCCATGCAGGTGAAGCAGCGGAGGCAGCGAACGATCTCGTCATCTCTGTTTTCGACAACTTTGCGCGGCAGCTCGTTGTCGGCCAGGAGCGCTCTGCCCATGTAAACGATGTCAGCTTTTCCTGACGCGATGATTTCTTCCAGCTGCGCCGGGTCATTCAATCCGCCGATCGTCGCAACGGGCGTTTTCACATGCTTTTTGATTTCGGCAGCCATGTAGACATTCACGCCATGGGGTGTAAACATCGAAGGGTGGGTCCGACCGAAGGTCCGCTGGTAGGTCCCTGCGGATACATGGATGATATCCACGTAGGGCTCGATCATTTTGGCGATTTCCACGCCGTCTTCAAGGGTGTATCCCTCGGGTACCAGTTCCTCGCCGCTCATGCGGAATTCGATGGGGAAGAAGGGGCCGACTTCATCGCGCACCGATTTGAGTACTTCGATGGCGAAGCGGCATCTGTTTTCGAGGTTTCCGCCGTATTCGTCCGTGCGGTGATTGAACATCGGGGAAAGAAACTGGTTGATCAGCCATCCGTGGCCGCCGTGAATCATCAGCATCTCGAACCCGGCACGTTTTGCCAGACCTGCGACGTGGCCGTAGGAGGCGACGATCTCATCGATCATTTCTTTTGTCAGGGCTTTTACCTGCACGCCATCGGGGCGAACCGTGTCGGAAGGTCCCCACTGGTGCATCGATTTTTGTTTGGTTTTGTCCGTCATGTAAGTGCCGGCGTACATTCCCGAGTGGGAGAGCTCCAGGGAAGGAATGGCTCCGTGCCGGCGGATGGCGTCGGCGGTGTAGGTGGCGCATGCCAGGGAATTAAGGATGCTTTCGTCCAGGTGATAAGCGTGGGAACCGTCGGTCGCGGGATGCACCATCAGCTCGCTTACGGTGACTGCTGCGGCGCCGCCCCTGGCTCTCAGTTCATAGAATGCTGTGGATTTTGGGCCGATGCAGCCGTCATTGGCGATGTCTGTTCCTCCCATCGGGGCGGAGAACATGCGGTTGCGGAAGGTGGTTCTTCCTATGGTGATCGGGCTGCTTAAATGCGGATATTTTCTTTCCATAATACCTCCATGTAGTATTGATGAAATATTGTATTATTGCTGAAGCACATCGTAAATGCGGATCTCTACGCCCCAATCGGTGCCTTGTACCTCGGAGCGGAAGTGCTGCGCGCAGAGGTATGGGCCGAGGACTGGGCTGTCTGTCAGAAACATAGGGCAGCCGTCGAAGTGGGGCTCGTTCCGCATGATCGGGGCAAGGTAGCTGTCGTTTTTTACGAACAGGCTGCACTCGTTTCCTTCTTTGTCTCTTCCCCGGAACATGTACTTGGCGCACATGTTGCGGCTGTAACCGGGGTTTTCGATCTGCACATCGACCGCGCCGGGAAGGGTTTCTCCGGTGAAGAGCTCGGATTCTACGGTGGCGCGGAACGGGATAATAGTTACTGCACCGTAGGGGCACTCCAGGTTGGAGACCTCGGCGTTGTCTGCATATACTTTGAATATCATGATCGGTTCTGCCATTTTTGTGCACGTCTCCCTTTTTTCCTTTAATTGTACCGGATTATCTGTATAGATATATACGGATTTTGTACATTTTGTCGGCTTTTTGCCGGTAGTGTTCATAAAAATTTCATGGTGCCTGACACTATGAACAAAAATTCCGGTATAATGTACTAAAGTCGCGGATTTGCGGTGCCTCACACTGTATACAACGTTCATAATGTTAACAAAAAGTTCACGGTGCCTGACACCATGAACATTCTGTTAACAGGAAAGGAACTGCCATGCAACTGATCGACACATTCCCCACAAACAAAATAAAGAACCTGTCGTACCGTGTGGGACGTGTATTTCCGTTCGGTGCGACTATTGTAAATGATGCCATAAATTTCAGCGTATTTTCTAAGGAAGCGACGGGCTGCACGCTGGTACTATACCACCATGGGCAGAGGGAGCCGTTTGTTGAGATTCCGTTTCCGGAGGAGTTTCGGATTGGGAATGTCTACACCATGATGGTGTTTGGGATCAACCCGGAGACGACGGAGTATGGGTACCGGTTTGACGGGCCGTACCGGCCGGAGGAAGGGCTGCTGTTTGACAAGTCCCGGGTGCTGCTCGATCCGTATGCAAAGTCGGTCTCGGGCAGGTCGGTATGGGGAAGAGAGCCGAACCGGGACGATCCGTTTCCGCACAGAGGGCAGTTTATCCGTGAGGATTATGACTGGGAGAATGACAAGCCGCTCGAGCTGAATCCGCAGGATCTGATCATCTACGAACTTCATGTGCGGTCGTTCACCGTTAATTCCGACAGCGGTGTGAAATATAAGGGCAGCTATGCGGGGCTGTCAGAGAAGATCCCGTACCTTAAGGAACTTGGCGTCAACTGTGTGGAACTCATGCCGATCTTTGA
>CAMNGN010000019.1 GCA_946538475.1 uncultured Blautia sp. | reverse complement strand
CATGTCCATGGCGCTACACCGCCGGTGATCAGCTCGGTAGCGGTCTCCGGAACAAAGAGAACAGCATATCCCCTCTGCCTGAAAGCATTTCGAATCCAGCTCATGGCTGTGGACTTACCCGCACACGGGCCTCCTGTGATGACGATCTTGGTGATTTGCTGCATGGGCGGTCTCCTTTCGAGCGAAGAAAATATACTAAACAATATTATATTACTAGAAAAAGGGCGGAAAGGCAAGAAGGGAGTCAATGCATCTCCATTGACTCCCCTCCAACTTACTTACTAAGCTCAATCCACGTATTCCTATACCTCAGCAGATCCTTATCCAGATCCTGATACATGCTGATATAATACGGGTACAATTTATCGTACACAGCCGCCCATGCCTCGTTCGGCTGGATCACTTCTTTCACACTGATCAGCTTCTCGATCGTCTTTGACATATCGGTATAGAGTCCGATAGCCTGTCCTGCGATCAGCGCATCGCCGAACGGTACATCGCCGGATTTTTCGTCCATGACCATCACCGGTTTTTTGAGAACGGAAGCCTTGATCATCGACCAGGTGCGCGACTTGCTTCCGCCGCCGGTTATTCTCAGACAGTCCGCCTCTCCGCCCGAAGCCTTGACGGTCTCAAGCACGTGGCGGATCGCATATGCGGTTCCCTCAAACACTGACCTGAGCATATCCTCGCGAGTGGTATCCATCGACATACCGATGAACATTCCTCTCGCGTGGGAGTTCCACAGCGGAGCACGCTCGCCAAGCAGATAGGGGAAGAACATGGTTCCCTTACATCCGGCCGGCACATCGTGGGCTACTTCATTGATATAGTCGTAGACGTTCTTTCCGAGCGCCGTAGCTTTTTCTCTCTCGGGCTGTCCCAAAGTATCCAGGTACCATTTGAGCGAAGCACCCGAAGTACTGATCGGTGCATCAAACACATAGGGCACACCGGGCATCGAATACGGCTTTGTGACTACCGGCACATCGCAGGCGCTCGGCGCAGAAGCTCCCACAAACACAAGGGATGTGGTTCCCGATGACTCGCATGCTTCTCCAAGACGTGTAAGACCGGTGGCGTAAACCGATGTCAGAGCATCGCTCGCACCTGCAACGACAGGAATACCTGCCATCAGGCCGGTCTCGGCTGCCGCTTCCTTAGTGACAGATCCGATGATGTCCGTAACCTGATAGAGGTCAGGGAGAATTTTGTCAAGATTGACACCAATGACATCCCCGATCTCTTTCGACCATTTCATGGTATGAATATCAAGACACTGCGTACGGACAGCCTGGTCCATATCCGACGACATGACTCCCGTCAGCTTGTAATTGATGTAAGAACTCGCCTGCAGGATCTTGTATGTTTTCAGGAAGAGTTCGGTCTCCTGCATCTTATACCACAGGATCTTATTGGGAAGGAAAGCAACGTCCGGCTGACCACCGATGATGTTGACAAAATGATCGTGGCCGAGCATCAGCGAAATATAATGCATCTCTTTTGCAGAACGGGCATCCATCCAGATCATGGCATTCCTGAGCGGATTTCCTTCTTTATCTACAGGGAGCATGGAAACAGTCTGTGAACTGACACTTATTCCCCGTACTCTTCTGATGACCTCCGGATCGACCGCGCCGGTTATCTCGCGGAAAATTTCGGAAGCATTGCCCCACCACTCAGCCGGGCTCTGCTCCACCATGCTCTTTCCGGGAAAGATCAGGTGATTCTCTCTTGATGCTCTTGCAAGCACATTTCCGCTCTCGTCCATCAGGATCGCTTTTATGTTTGTAGTTCCCAGGTCCATTCCGATCAGGTAGTTTTCTGCATAATTGCTCATCTTTTGTTCCTCCGTACAGAGCCTGTAGGCTTCTCTTTGTGTCTACCGGTTAAATTAATCGTGTACCCGGATGGGTACTTCTACGGTAAATGTTCCGAACAATTACCTTTAAATCTGTAACTATCATACCGCTCTGAACAAGGAAACTCAAAATGACTATTTCCGCTTGTAAGAGGAAATGTGATGTTTGAACATTTTGGCTGATTTCTGTAGAATATGCATCAGATAGAAAGTGATCCATCCGGTCCCGCCGGAAGCCTTATACTAAATTAAATAAATGGAGGAAAACCAGAAATGAAGATGAAAGCAGCCCTTATGTACGGCCCCAATGACATTCGTGTTGAGATGACAGAAAAACCTGCCTGCCCCAAAGACGGACTGATCCTGAAGATCATGGCAGTCGGACTTTGCGGCTCGGACATCCGCAATCTGACCTCCGATTCAAGAAAAGGAAAATATCCGTTTATTTACGGACACGAGATCGTAGGATGTGTCGACGAGGTCGGCCCCGAACAGACCAAATATCATGTCGGACAGCGTCTCTTCCTTTTCCCCGGCACCTACTGCATGGAGTGTGACGAATGCATCACCGGACACAGCGAAAACTGTGCCAACGAGCATGTAGCCAAGCTGGCAGGCACCGGCGGTTTTGCCCAGTATATCGCTGTCGGCGGCGAAAAGATCCACTACGGCGGCATCTACGAAATTCCGGACGATGTGACCTACGAAGCAGCCAGTCTTGCAGAGCCTCTGACATCTGTATTTGCATGCCTCGAAAATGTCTCCGTCGGTTACCCCGACACGCTGGTCATTATCGGCGCAGGCCCCATCGGTGATTTCATGGCACAGATCTCCAAGATCCGCGGCGCACAGCGCATCATCATGATCGACATCAACCGCAAACGTCTGGAGATGGCTAAGCAGTTTGGCGTGGACGAGATCATCGACAGTTCTGTGGAAGATCCGATCGAAGCAGTAAAAAGACTTACCGGCGGAAAGGGTGCCGACAAGGTCATTTCCGCTACTCCGGTCAATGCGACCCAGACGCAGAGTATACACATGGTGAGAAAAGGCGGCCTGGTCGTGTTCTTCGGCGGTGTTCCGAAAGGTTCCATGACCGAGCTTGACTGCAATCTGATCCATTACAACAACATCTGGATCAAGGGACACTTTGGTGCTTCCTATGATCAGTCCAAGCGCGCTTTCCAGCTTGCAATAGCAAAGAATTTCCCGAGCGACAAATTCATCACACATATTCTGCCGCTCGATCAGATCAACGAAGGTATTCAGCTTACCAGGTCCGGCGAGGCCATAAAAGTGGTGCTGCATCCCTGGGATTAAAGCTGTGAAACAGGGGGACGGTTCGAGACCACTGAAAAAGTCGGTTGGGCCAATGGGGACGTTTCTCAGTGACCCAACCGACTTTTTCAGTGGTCTCGAACCGTCCCTCCGTTTCACCCTTCGGTAATCAACTCCTCCGCGCAGGGCAGCCCCTCGACCCAGTGGCGGAACACGTGCCACTCGTCGAGCTTATGCCCGCGTCTTTGGCGGTAAATGGAAAGAGCGTTTTCGTAGTTCAGTGAGACCGTCCTTCTTTGATTGTAGGAAGACGGCAGAAGCTGGATCATATCCCACCAATCCTGTTTATCTTTATTCTCCAGATAGCGGTCTCTCAGTTTATTCAATGTCACGATCAGAGAATCGAGCGCCTCCAGCCCGGTCTCGCTCAGATGATCATGCGAAAAATCATCACGTTCGAAGGGCTTGTATGTCAGCTTGTGCATGGTACTGCAGCTGTTGGCCACGGTCCCTACTTTGTATGTGTCATATTCCTTCCACCAGTAGAGCGGTGCTGTGATATCGGTCCATATCACGATCTGACGCATAAATTTACGATGCTCGTTTCCGGCTTTGACAAGACGAGTCATCAGATCTTTGTCATTTTCTCCCAGCTTGTACACAGTCTCTCCTGACTCTGTCTCCTCAAACCCTGAATCGCTGCGCGCCCATGAATTCATAGGATTTCTGGCGCCGCGGATTGCGGCTTCAAATCCAAATACTTCTGTGTTCTCAATCTTTATCATATTTATCCTTTCATAAACTGATCTCATCGATCCTCTTCAGCTCTTCCTCAGAAAATCCCGCAGCCCCGACGATCCCCAGATTCTCGAGAATCTGCTCAGGACGGCTGGCTCCGATCAGCACACTCGTGATCGAATCGTCCTTAAGCACCCATGAAAGCGCCATCTGCGGCAGCGTCTGGCCGCGCTCTCCGGCGATCTCATTGAGAGCTCTGATCCTGGCAAGTTTCTCCTCGGTGATGTCCTCTCTGTGCAAAAATCTTCCGTCACGCGCTATACGGCTGTCCTCAGGAATTCCGTTAAGATACTTGTCCGAAAGCAGTCCCTGCGCCAGCGGGCTGAAGCAGATCACGCCCATGCCGATCTCTTTTGCCGCCTTTTTGAGGCCGTTGTTCTCGATCGTACGGTCAAAAATGGAGTATCTGTTCTGATTGATGATAAGCGGAAGATGAAGCTCTTCAGCGATCTTTTTAGCCTCTGTCGCCTTCTCCCCGGTATAGTTGGAGATTCCGGCATAGATCGCCTTGCCGCTTTTTACGATCTGATCGAGCGCGCCTATCGTCTCCTCGAGCGGCGTCTCCGGGTCCATGCGATGATGATAGAAGATATCCACATAGTCCAGCTGCATCCGCTTCAGCGAAGCATCCAGGCTGGCGATCAGATATTTGCGAGAGCCAAAGTCACCATAAGGGCCTTCCCACATATCGTATCCGGCCTTCGTCGAGATGATCAGCTCGTCCCTGTACGGTCTCAGATGATCGTTCATGATGCGGCCGAAGTTCTCCTCGGCTGACCCATAAATCGGACCGTAATTGTTGGCCAGATCAAAATGCGTGATGCCGTGGTCGAAGGAAGTGAAGAGCATTTTCTTCATGTTGTCGTAATTGTCCTTCGAGCCAAAGTTGTGCCAGAGCCCCAGCGATACCGGCGGAAGCTTAAGCCCGCTTCTGCCGCATCTGTTATACTGCATGTCCTTATATCTCGCGTCATCCGCACGATATTCATTATGAATAAGCATTTAATTACCCTCCGTTTTTCAGCAACTCTTCCAGCTCCGCATACGTCCCGATACTGTTCACATTCCTCCTGAGCGCCGCACTGTGCGGCATCCCCGCCGTATACCAGGCCACATGCTTCCGCATCTCACGAATGCCGGAATACTCGCCTTTTTCCTCGATCTGCAGACGGGTATGCCTGAGGATCATCTCTTTTATCTCGTCAAACCCGGGTCTCGGCAATTTCTCACCTGTCTCAAAATAGTGGTTCAGTTCCTTGAATATCCAGGGGTTACCCCTGCATCCCCGGCCGACCATCACCGCATCGCAGCCGGTCTCGCGCATCATCTGCATTCCTTTTTCGGGCGAATCCACATCCCCGTTACCGATCACGGGAATATTCACAGCTTCCTTCACCGCCGCGATCGCCTTCCAATCGGCGCTGCCCGAATAGTACTGCTGCCTGGTACGCCCATGCACCGCGATAGCAGCCGCTCCGGCTCTCTCGACCCTCCGGGCAATGTCCCTGATATCGACCGGATAGCCTTCAAATCCAATACGCATCTTCACCGTGACCGGCTTAGTCGAAGCCGACGACACGCATCTCACGATCTCCTCGATCCTTCCGGGATCCTTCAGCAGCGCCGAACCCTCGCCGTTATTGACCACCTTCGGCACCGGGCATCCCATGTTGATGTCCAATATATCGAACTCTCTATCGTTAAGCGAACCCGCAACCTGCCCCATCAATTCCGGATCATCTCCAAAAATCTGCATGGATACCGGATGTTCTGCCGGATCGATTTTCATCAGTGCCTCGGTATTTCTGTTGTGATACGAGATCGCCTTCGCACTGACCATCTCCATACAGATCAGCCCGGCTCCCTGCTCCTTGCAGAGCATCCGGAAAGGAAGATCCGTCACCCCTGCCATAGGCGCCAGCACAAACCGGTTGGGGATACGCACATTTCCGATGAACCATTCTGCCGGAATCTTATTGTCTGCCACCGCGCGGGTTTCCGTCGGTGTGATTTTCTCTTCCGGAACGGTCATTTCTGCCCCTCCTGCGGGGAATCATCCTCGAAGGTCTCCCCCAGGAAGAACACCTTATAGTACATCTCCAGCGCTTCCAGAAGTTCCCTCTTCTCCTGCCGCAGCTGCTTGATCCTCAGCACACTTCCGATGTCATCGTACCTGCCATCGGCCTCCAGCGCCTCGGTCTTGAACTGCAGCGATCCGTCATCGTCAAATTCCAGCGTGAGTATCCCGCCGATCTCCTCGGTAAACAGGACACACATGATCTGCAGCTCCTGCTTTACCGCCTCGGGAAGAGAGTTAAAATCCTGATTAAAATAGTATTTCTGCTCGTAGGCACTTGCCCCGCAGAGCACAATATTCTCCTGATACATATGCGAACCTTCTTTTATTCTTCGGGCATACCCAGCGTCGCCGCCATCACGGCCTTGATGGTATGCATGCGGTTTTCCGCCTCGTCAAACACAAGCGATGCAGGCGACTCGAACACTTCGTCCGTCACTTCCAGGTCGGTAAAGTTGTATTTTTCTCCCTGCTCCTTGCCGATCTTCGTCTTCAGATCGTGGAAAGCGGGCAGGCAGTGCAGAAACACCGCTTTTTCTCCGGCGTTCTTCATCACTTCCGAAGTCACCTTATAAGGAGAAAGAACGCGGATACGCTCCTCCCACACTTCTTCGGGCTCGCCCATGGAAACCCACACGTCGGTGTACACAACGTCGGCACCTTTCGTACCTTCCTTCACATCCTCGGTGAGGGTGATGGTTCCGCCCGACTCTTCCGCGTAGGCGCGGCACTCGTTGACCAGCTCTTCGTTGGGGAAGTACTCCTTGCAGGTGCATGCCGTGAAGTGCATGCCGAGCTTCGCACATGTGATCATCAGCGAATTGCCCATGTTGTAGCGGGCATCTCCCATATACACAAGACGGATTCCCTTCAGGTATCCGAAATGCTCGCGGATCGTCAGCATATCCGCCAGCATCTGGGTCGGATGATACTCATTTGTCAGGCCGTTCCACACCGGGACTCCGGCATACTTTGCCAGCTCCTCGACGATCTCCTGACCGTAGCCGCGGTATTCGATTCCTTCGTACATTCTGCCGAGTACACGGGCCGTGTCCGCAATGCTCTCCTTTTTGCCGATCTGCGATCCGGTCGGATCAAGATAGGTGGAGCCCATTCCCAGATCGTGCGCAGCTACCTCAAAAGAGCAGCGGGTCCTTGTGCTGGTCTTCTCAAAAATCAGCGCTACGTTCTTGCCTTTAAAATATTCGTGGAGTTCGCCGGCTTTCTTCTTTGCCTTAAGGTCTGCTGCCAGGTCGATCAGATAGATGATCTCCTCGGGGCTGAAGTCTTTAAGTGTCAGGAAATTTCTGCCTTTCAAATTCATGTGTCTGTCCTCTTTACTTTGTTTTACGCAATCGCGCGGAAAATGCGCGAATCAGCTGTGAATAGAAACCGTCCGAAACGTATGCCCGGACATGCTTTGCAGGGGGCATTGCTGCCCCCTGCAAGGATTTGTATTTGTTACTCTGCATTTTCTGCCGGAGCCTTCGGCTCCTCAGCAGCAGCGGGAGTGTCACTCACGATTTCCTTAAGCCCTGCTGCCAGGCCTGCAATGCTCTGCAGCTCGGACGGGATGATGATCTTGGTCGAACGTCCGTCGGCCACCTTTGTCATCGTCTCCAGACTCTTCAGAGTAAGCACTGCCTGATCCGCACCCGCTTCACGGATCATGCGGATACCTTCGGCGTTGGCCTTCTGTACTTTCAGCACAGCCTCTGCCTGACCTTCTGCCTCGCGGATCATCTTCTCCTTCTGTGCCTCTGCACGGAGGATAGCTGCCTGCTTCTCGGCCTCGGCATCGAGGATGGCCGATTCTTTCTTACCTTCTGCCACAAGGATGGTGGAACGTTTCTTACCTTCCGCAATAAGGATGGCTTCACGACGTTCACGCTCTGCCTTCATCTGCTTCTCCATCGCATCCTGGATCGCAGCCGGCGGAATGATGTTTTTAAGCTCCACACGATTTACTTTGATGCCCCACGGGTCGGTCGCGACATCCAGGGAAGAACGCATCTTGGTGTTGATCACCTCACGGGAAGTGAGGGTTTCATCCAGCTCCATATCACCGATGATGTTTCGGAGAGTGGTGGCTGAAAGATTTTCGATAGCCATGATCGGATTTTCCACACCGTAAGCGAAAAGCTTGGGATCGGTGATCTGGAAGAACACGACCGTGTCGATCTGCATGGTAACGTTATCTTTTGTGATAACAGGCTGCGGCGGGAAGTCCACCACCTGCTCTTTAAGGTTTACTTTACGTGCGACTCTCTCGATGAACGGCACCTTGAAGTGGATGCCGGTGCTCCATGTTGCTCTGTAAGCGCCGAGTCTTTCCAGAACGATCGCATAAGCCTGAGGCACTACCTTGATGCACGATGCAATGATACATACCGCGATAATTATGATTATTGCCAGAAACAGAACTCCTGTCATAGTACTTCCTTCCTTTCTTCTCCTGTGGCTTTGACGATAAGCCGTACCCCTTTAACTTCTTCGATGATCACTATTGCTCCGGCAGGAATTATCGTTCCGTCGGAGGATGTTCTGGCCATCCAGTCGATGTCGTTGATCATGACATGTCCCGTCTGTGCCAGGTTGTCAATTTTTTCCGTTACCACCGCAGATCTTCCGATCAGGCTGTCCACGTTGGTCTTCGTTCTGTTGCGCTTCATGAACTTCACCACAAAGGGCCTGGTAATTACAAGAAGCAGAAGCGAAACCACGATGAAAATGAGCAGTTGTACGAGCGTCTCCGCCTTAAGAAGCGCGGCTATCGCAGCAGCAAGTGCTCCGCCGGCGAACCAGATCGTCACCAGATTGAGCGTGGTTCCTTCGACAAACAGAAGGAAAATAAGTATTGCCAGCCATATATACGCCTGCATTCGATCACCCCTTTCACTCCGATTTATATGTGTCACCCAAGGTCCCTTTGTCTTATTTTCCTCAGGTTCAGCTCATTATATTCTTGGCCGAATGTAAAATTGTTATTATCTTAACGGAATCTGAAGTGTCCTCCAACGAGCCCGAAACAGGCCATAAAACCGGCTGCCCGTCAGGAAATATTTCTCCGCTGCCTCGCCGCCTCGTACATCAGAATCCCCGCTGCCATCGCCGCGTTCAGCGATTCTACCTTGCCCTGCATCGGTATCCTGATCAGCCTGTCCGCCTCGTCGGCAGCCTTGTCCGAGAGCCCGTTTGCCTCATTGCCGATGAGGATCGCGATGCCTCCTGTCATGTTTGTCTGATCGTAATCTCTCTTTCCCTTCAGGTGGGCGGCATACGACCGGATGCCCCGGCTTCGGAAAGAAGACATAAGCGCCTGCACACTCTCCACGTAGATCACCGGCACACGGAAGATCGACCCCATGGTGGACCGGATGACCTTCGGATTGGTCACATCCACGCTGCCCCTGGTGAGAAAGACCGCATCGACTCCGGCGCCTTCTCCCGTCCTGATGATCGTGCCGGCGTTTCCGGGATCCTGCAGGTCCTCCAGTATCACAAAGAAAGGATTTCTTCTGTTCAGAATGTCTTCCGTCTGCCATTCGGGCATATGCACCAGTGCGAGTACCCCCTGCGGCGTTTTTGTATCACTCATATGAGAGAACACGGGGTCGGAGACCATCTCAAACGCCAGATTATCGCTCTTCAGCTTGTCACGCACATCTTCCCGTCGTGCCGCGGTCTCTGTCAGGAAAACCTTTTCGATCATTCCTGACGGTGCTTCCATAAACATCTTGAGGCCTTCGGTAACAAACACGCCCTCCTCGCGGCGGGTCTTAGCCTTCTGGTTAAGCTGCACGATCCTTTTGACCTGGGGATTGCCTACGCTGGTAATCATCCTGTGTTCTCCCTGTAAAAATTAAATATCACTATAATACATTACCACCCCCCGCTGCTGCAGGGAGTGGTATCTTCTGCTTATTCTTTATTTTTAAATTTGGTATAGTTATGCGAAAGCGAATTGCAGACTTCCCACATGTATTCGGAAACGTTCTTCTTCATGGCCAGCGCTTCGTTGATATCGAAATCGACGAAGGCACCGTGACGATAACCGACTACTCTGCAGTTCTTGCCTTCTACAAGAAGGTCGACTGCCAGGGCGCCCATCATGGAAGCGTACACCCTGTCCTTACAGGTCGGATTTCCGCCTCGCTGCATGTGGCCGAGGATGGTTGCACGGGTCTCGATGCCTGTTGCTGCTTCAAGACGTTTTGCCATGGCCTCGGAATGGCCGATGCCCTCGGCATTGATGATGATATGATGTTTTTTGCCCTTCTTACGGCTGTCGATGATGTTGTTGATCAGCTTCTGCTCATCGTAGTCGTATTTTTCGGGGATCAGAACATCCTCTGCACCGTTTGCGATACCACACCACATTGCCAGATATCCGGCCCTGCGGCCCATTACCTCGATGATACTGCAGCGCTCATGCGATGTCGAAGTGTCACGCACTTTATCGATCGCTTCCATAGCGGTGTTGACGGCTGTGTCAAAACCGATAGTGTACTCGGTGCAGGCTATGTCAAGGTCGATCGTTCCCGGTACGCCGATAGTGTTGATGCCAAGGCCGGCAAGCTTCTGTGCTCCGGCAAAGGAACCGTCACCGCCGATGACCACGAGTCCGTCGATGCCATGCTTACGGCAGATCTCGGCGCCTCGCTTCTGACCTTCTTCGGTGCGGAACTCGGCACATCTCGCTGTGTACAGAACAGTACCGCCGCGCTCGATGGTATCCGAAACATCCTTTGCGGTCATATCGATGATCTCTTCGTTCAGAAGACCGCTGTATCCTTTATAAATACCTTTCACATTAAGGCCGCTGCTCAGGCCTCTTCTGACCACTGCACGGATCGCCGCGTTCATTCCCGGAGCGTCGCCGCCGCTTGTAAGAACCCCTATTGTTTTTATTTTCTTTTCTTCCATGCTTTTTATCTCCCGTCTGATTACTGCAGGTACGTTTTACTTATTTTAATATAAATCTACAGGTTTTTCAATGCTCTTTGCACAAGTTTGATATTTTCGGAGCCATATTTTCCCTGCATGTATCCGAGCCACTCTTCGGTCGGTTCCACTCCCATCTGCGCCGGGAGCCGCTTGATCGCGCGCACATCCCTGAGGAAAATAACCACTCCGCTGCTTCCGGGAGACATGGCAATGTCATTTGAAAGGTCTTTGGCACCGGTATATTCTGCTTTATCCGCAAACTGGATCCACACATCGCTCGGCACGTCGTCGAAGGTCCTCACTTTTTCCAGGATCAGTCTGCTGGCTTTGTCATCCTCAGCCGCTACCCTTCCCTGGATAAACAGCCGCTGATCCTCCTGAAGTATGGACTGCCACTGCTCATACTTGTTGGGAAAGCAGATGATCTCCATGGTGCCTACCAGATCTTCCAGCGTCAGGAAGCACATGATCTGGTTTTTCTTTGTATACTTGATCGTCTTCTCGGTGATCATTCCTCCGACGATCACCTGCCGGCCGTCCTCCACACGGGGAAGACCGGTCTCTTCGTCCTGCTCAAAATCTGTGGTTTTGGCCGTGATGATCCTTTCCATCATCGCACGGTCTTTTTCCAGAGGATGTCCGCTCAGGTAGATGCCCAGCACTTCCTTCTCGAAAGCCAGGATCATATCGCGGTCAAACTCCGGAATAGCCGGCATGCGGAATTCGAAGCTCTTTTTATCCTCCTCCGGAACAATGTCAAACAGGCTCATCTGCCCGGCCATCGTATTCTTTTTTGACTGGCTTATGTTATCCGCGATCTGCTGATACACCGCCAGCTTCTGCCTGCGGTTTCCTTCCAGGCAATCAAGAGCTCCCGCTTTGATCATATTTTCCAGCATACGCTTGTTCACCTGTGAAGTGTTTCTGCGGATGAAATCCTCCAGCGTGGTATAAATGCCGTTCGCCTCACGCTCCCTCACGATATTCATGATCACGGGGCGCCCCACGTTTTTGATCGCCGAAAGTCCGTATCTGATAGCTCCGTCATCGACCGAAAAACCATACATGCCGCTGTTGATATCAGGCGGAAGGATCTTTATGTTCATCTGCCGGCAGACCTGGATGTACTCCGAAACCTTGCCCGGATTTTCAATGACGGAGGTCATAAGCGCGGCCATGAATTCCACCGGATAATAATATTTAAGGAAGGCCGTCTGATACGATACTACCGCATACGCAGCGGCGTGCGACTTGTTGAAAGCGTATCTGGCAAAATCGGTCATTTCGTCGAAGATCTTGTTTGCTGTCTTCTCGGGAATCCCCTTGGCTATGCAGCCCGGGACACCCGCCTCGGGATTGCCGTACACAAAATTCTTACGCTCCTCCTGCATGACCGCGGCCTTTTTTTTGGACATCGCGCGGCGCACAAGATCGCTTCGTCCCAGCGTGTAGCCGGCCAGCGACCGCACAATCTGCATGACCTGCTCCTGATAGACGATGCAGCCGTACGTCGGGGCCAGGATAGGTTCGAGCTCGGGAGTGTCATATTTGATGGTGTCGGGGCGGTTTTTTCCTCGAATATACTGCGGAATAAAGTCCATCGGACCCGGTCGGTACAGCGAGATGCCGGCGATCATGTCCTCCAGACTCTGCGGCTTCAGCTCCTTCATGAATCCCTTCATGCCGCCGCTTTCCAGCTGGAACACGCCGTCCGTGCGGCCGGTGCCCAGCGAGTCCAGTACCTTTTTGTCGGCGTAGTCGATCTTCTGCATGTCGAGCTTTACGCCTTTATCCTTCTCCACCAGTTTGACCGCGTCCTGAATGACCGTCAGTGTGCGGAGGCCCAGGAAATCCATCTTCAGAAGGCCCAGTTCCTCGAGAGTCGTCATGGTAAACTGGGTGGTGATGGAGCCGTCCTGCGCGCGTGAGAGCGGTACATATTCGTCCACCGCCTTCTGGCTGATGACGACGCCCGCCGCGTGCATCGAGCTGTGGCGCGGCAGCCCTTCCAGACGTTTGCCCATGTTGATGAGGCGGGCGACATCTTCCTTCTCCTCGTAGGCCTTTTTCAGGTCGGGGTTCATCTGCAGTGCCTTGTCTATCGTGATGCCGAGCTCCTGCGGGATCATCTTAGCAATGATATCTACCTGCGCATAGGGCATGTCGAGAACACGGCCGACATCGCGGATAACACCGCGGGCTGCAAGCGTTCCGAATGTGACGATCTGCACCACCCGGTCTTTGCCGTATTTGCGCACCACGTAATCGATCACTTCCTGTCTTCTTTCGAAGCAGAAATCCACGTCGATATCGGGCATGGATACACGTTCGGGGTTCAGGAAGCGCTCAAACAGCAGGTCGTACTTGATGGGGTCGAGCTGGGTGATGTCCAGCGTGTAGGCCACCAGGCTGCCTGCCGCACTTCCACGGCCCGGGCCCACCATGATTTCGTGGTCTCTGGCATACTTGATGAAATCCCACACGATCAGGAAGTAATCCACATACCCCATGTTCTTTATGGTATTCAGTTCATAGCTGAGCCGTTCTTCCAGCTCATCTGTAACATTCTCGTATCTCTCGGCCAGCCCGTCGCGGCACAGCTTGTTCAGATATTCCCAGGATGTGTATCCTTCGGGCACGTCATATTTGGGAAGCTTGGTAACCCCAAACTCGATTTCGACGTTGCAGCGCTCGGCGATCTTGTGGGTGTTCTCCAGGGCTTCGAGGGCGTAGGGGAAAAGCTCCGCCATCTCCTGCGGAGACTTGACGTAATACTGGCCGCCTTCATATCTCATGCGGTCCTCATCGGCCAGCTTCTTGCCGGTCTGCAGGCACAGAAGGACATCGTGGGGCTCGGCGTCCTCTGCCATCGTGTAGTGGATGTCGTTGGTGGCGACCAGGTCGATCCCGGTCTCCTGATGCATGCGGAGCAGCTGCTGGTTGACATATTTCTGGTCCGCCAGGCCGTGGTCCTGCATCTCGAGGAAGAAGTTGCCGCGGCCGAAAATATCCTGATAACGGAGCGCGGCTTCCTTCGCTTTGTCGTAGAGTCCACGTGTGAGGTTGCGGGCCACCTCTCCGGCAAGACAGGCGGACAGCGCAATGATCCCCTCGTGGTATCGCTCCAGCACTTCCAGGTCGACACGAGGTTTGTAGTAGAAGCCTTCCACAAAACCCTTGGAGACGATCTTCATCAGGTTGTTGTAGCCCCGGTTGTTCTCGGCAAGCAGTACCAGATGATAGTATCTCTCATCCCCCGGACCCTGCTCCCGGTCAAAGCGGGACCCCGGCGCCACATATACTTCGCAGCCAAGGATGGGTTTGATCCCTTCCTTTTTTGCCGCTCTGTAGAAATCGATCACGCCATACATGACTCCATGGTCCGTGATCGCCGCCGAGTCCATCCCCAGCTCCTTGACGCGCGCGACATACTCAACTATTTTGTTGGACCCGTCCAGAAGGCTGTACTCCGTGTGGGTGTGAAGGTGTGTGAACGGAACCCCTGCACTGATGTTTCCCATAAGGCCCTCCCCTTTCTAAAACTGCTTTCTCTGCATTTTACCACAAATCGCGTTTCTTTGCTACTGTGAAACAGGTGACTCAAAATGGAACCGTCCCCGTGTTCCATCCCACAACATAATGTATCCGAATAATAATCTCCTTCCCAATTCATAAAACATTTATATCAATTCATTTTCATATTGAGTTCCTAATAATTAGGTGTTACCATATGGACAAAACAAGGGACCTAAGCCCGCTCGTCTCCGATGAAAGGAACCTTCACATGAAATATTTCACCCCACTCCCCCACTTCACCCCCGACACTATCCGCCGCACCCGTGAAGCCCTCTTTATGACCCGCCCCGAACTGGCCGCCTACTTAGGCGTCACTGCCAAGGCCGTAGAGGCCTGGGAATACGGCAAGAGCAAGCCATCCGGACCGGTGTGCCGCCTGCTCTCTCTGCTGCCCGGCAGGGCGGAAGAAGGCATATACCCTGCGAAAAATTCTCTGCTCTTTGAGGTTCTTTCCCCGGGAGAAATCCACTTTCTCCACAACCGCACGTTTATCGATCCGCGGTACAATATCACCGTCACCTGGAAAGACGGGAAAGACATGCTCTATCTCGATTTCCTGTATCTGGGACGAAAATATCACATTCCCGCAAGGCCGCGGTATGGTGACAGGGAAGACAGTTATGAGCAGCTTTGCGGGCTTGCGAGCGAGATCATAAATGAGTACCTGTTGCGGAAGGAATTGGAAAAGTGGACGTAAAACAGGGGGACAGTTCTGAACCGCCCCCCTGTTTCACTTACATTCCTTTAAAGCAGAACGATATTTCCATTTCTTTACTGTTATCAAGCAGATACTCCGGATGCACCAGCGCGCCCCAGGTATCATCTCCGCCGATGCCCATCTGGCACCCCACGCGCACACACGTATGCTGCACAGGCGGCAGCTCGTTCGGATGCGTCGCGTTATCCAGCTCATGCGGCGTATAAGGAAGCGCCGAGAACTGCAGCCCGTCCGTTGTGAACAGAAGACCGTGGCCTGCTTCGTCGGTCACGGATGCCCACCTGACATCCACCTTGTTCCCGCACTCCTGAGGAACAAGATACTTCGCCATATTATCTTTCACGCGATTCTCGTAGACGCCAAGCTTTCCGCCATGGCACCGGTCCGCGTAAGTCTCGTCGGGGCCGGGGCCGTACCACTTCACATGGTCAAAGTCGGGAGCCATCATGAACAGGACGCTGAACTCGGGAAGCTCGCCCACATCGTCCGACCGATCCATCCTGAGGGTAGTGCGGACAGTTCCGTCCCCAAACACTTCATAGGAAAGTGTGCAGTCCTTCTGCGGTTTCACCGGCAGATGGTATGTGTAGGTAACGCACACACTGTTCTCTTTCTCTTCCACTTTATAGGGGTCGAGGCCTCTTCCATGGTTCGTCTTGACCGTACCGAACATGCCCGCTGTCTTCCAGGCTGCAGACCTCATCGGCTGAAGGTTGGCCATATCGTTCTCGGTCATTGCTCTCCAGAAGTTCGGCCTGGGCATGCTTTGAATAAGCTGTCTTCCCTCATATTTATAAGAGACCATTCCGCCGAACAGGCACGAAAACAGGATCTCAAAGTTCTCTCCGCGAACGCCGATATTGTTCCATCCATGAACGACTGTGAGGCCGGTTCCTTCCTTCGGATTCTCCTTCGCCGCGCATTCTCTCTTAACGATCTTCTGCCCGAACGCGACCTCGTATCCGACCTCCGCCCACGCACAGCTCTCCTTCAGGACAAACGAGACTGTCACACAATACTCGCCCGGCTCCCCGGGGATCGATACATCGAGCGGGAACCTGCCTTCAGAGAGCGGAGCAACACTGTACGTTCTGACGCAGCGCGAGATTTCTTCTCCATCCCGCATGAGCGAAACGACACAATCGTAGCGATCGATATCCACAAACAGATTCCGGTTGACAAGGATCAGCTCGTCATCCGCAAACGAGACTTCTATATTTCTGTAGCAATATTTCACTTCCTGCATCTTCGGCGACGGCTCTCTGTTCTCGCCATACACGATGCCGTTTCCGCTGAAGCTGAAATCCGCCGGCCTGTCACCGAAATCGCCGCCGTAGCCCTGGTAAGTGTTTCCATAGCGGTCAGTGAGAGTGAGCGACTGATCGATGTAGTCCCAGATAAAGCCACCCTGGTACAGTTCTTCCTCATAAGCATATTCGGTGTACTTGTGAAGCGCACCGCACGAATTGCCCATCGCATGCGCATACTCGCAGCAGATAAACGGCTTGTCCCTGTTCTCGTCGATGAACTCCCTGATGGCCTCGACAGGCGGATACATCTGACTCCAGATATCGGAAGAATCCGGATATCTCCCATCATTGTGGATACCCTCATAATGAACCGGCCGGGTATCATCCAGGCGTCTGAACTGATTGGCGATCTCCAGAATATCGGTGCCACCGTATGATTCATTTCCACAGGACCATATCAGGATACATGCATGGTTCTTATCTCTCTGATACATGCTGTTCGCGCGGTCAAGGACCATCTGCAAATATTCGGGGCGGTCTCCCGGAACGGAGAAAGAAATATCCCTTCCCCCACGGATAATGTAATCCCAGACACCGTGCGTCTCCATATTACTCTCATCGATCACATAAAGACCGATCTCATCACACAGGCGATAGAACGCAGAAATGTTCGGATAGTGGCAGGTGCGGACCGCGTTGATGTTGTTCCGCTTCATGACCGTCAGGTCTTTTCTGATGATATCCTCGGTCATGACACGCCCCGCATCGCAGGTGAACTCATGTCGGTTGACGCCCTTGAACACGATTCTCTTTCCGTTCAGCAGCATCACGCTGTTCCTGATCTCGAATCTGCGGAAGCCGACTTTTTCACAAATGGTCTCCTGCAGCTTGCCGTCCTTGTCATAAACAGCAATGGTCAGATCGTACAGATTGGGAATCTCGGCGTTCCAAAGCTGCGGCGCCTCAACCGGGAAAGCAAGCGAAGTTTCGCCCTGCAGTTCCCTCTCCTCTTCCAGGACAGTCCCCTCCGGGCCGGCAAGCTTTATCGCGATCTTTCCCTCGCCCCACGCCTGAAAATCCAGCCTGAGGTCAGCATTTTCGAATGCGTCATCGAGGAGCGTGCGCACCTTCATATCATAAATATGAACATCCGGCACACTATAAAGGTAAACATCACGGAAAATACCGGAAAAACGGAAAAAGTCCTGGTCCTCGCACCAGCTCCCGGCGGTCCACTTAAACACCTGAACAGCCATGCGGTTTTCGCCCGGGTGCACAAACTCAGTCAGATCAAACTCGGACGGGGTGAAAGAGTCTTCACTGTATCCGACATATTTTCCGTTCACCCAAAGAGCAAATCCGCTCTCGACTCCCTGAAACGAAACAAAGACCTTCCTGCCCTGCATATACTCGGGCAATGTAAAGCATTTCACGTAGCTCGCGGTAGGGTTAAACCTCTCCGGAATCTCCCCCGGTTCGATCTCCTCATGTCCGTCCCACGGATACTGCGTGTTGACGTACTGCGGCGTGTCATACCCCTGCATCTGGATGTGGCCGGGCACATTGATCTCTGCCCAGTTCGAACAGTCAAAATCCTCTTTCCAAAAATCCTTTACCGCTTTTTGGACATTCTCCGCATAGGAAAATTTCCACTTTCCATTCAAAAAAAGCCTTCCGTCAAATGTCTCTCCTTCGTTCCCGACAAGGTAAAAAACATGATCGGAATGCGCCTTCATCCGGTTCTGCATGAAGATTTCCGGATT